>NZ_AZSN01000050.1:0-26159 GCF_000576225.1 Methylibium sp. T29-B
CTTCGTCTGGGCGATAGCCCATCAGGCGAGCCCGGCAACGGCAGTAGTTCATTGAACACGGACAGCAAGCGGGCTGCGGTGATGCGGCACGACTCACGGTAGGAAGAACCCTCAACGACACTATGAGCAGGAGGCCCTCGGGCAACCTGCGCACCTAGAGCGAGGCAGCTTCCACGACGGAAAGATGCACGGTGGTGACCAACCCACGGATATCAGTCTGATCCATCGTCGCAGCAACAGACTTGTGCCGCATCACCCCAGGCCGCTTGCCTATGAATCCATCAACAGATTGACTAAAGCGACCATATCAGTGTCCCGTTCCGTTAATGCGTGGCATATGTCTTGCGTCGGCTTTCGGTATCTTTGGGGCAGGAGACTCCGACATGCCGACGGCACGACCGAAGGCTGAACTCGTGCTCACCGAGGCCGAACGTTCTCAGCGGAGTTCGATGGCGCGCTCGCGCTCGATTCCCGCGTCGCTGGCGCTGCGCGCGCGCATCGTGCTGGCTGCGGCCGAGGGCGAGCCGAACAGCCAGATCGCCGAGCGCATGCAGATCACGGGCGCGACGGCCGGCAAGTGGCGAGGCCGCTTCATCGAGCGTCGCATCAACGGCCTGTACGACCGGCTTCGTCCCGGCAAGCCGCGCACCATCGATGACGAACGAGTCGCTGAACTGATCACCAAGATGCTGCACACCAAACCCGCCGGTGGGGCGACGCACTGGAGCGTGCGCAGCATCGCCGCGGAGACGACGATCTCGCCCACGAGCGTTCATCGCTTCGCTACTTCAAGCTGCTGGGCCTTCACCCGCATCGCAGCGAGTCGTTCAAGCTGTCCACCGATCCGTCTTTCATTGACAAGCTGCGCGACGTCGTGGGCCTGTACCTGAACCCGCCCGACAACGCCTTGGTGCTGTGCGTCGACGAGAAGAGTCAATGCCAGGCGCTCGAGCGTGCGCAGCCGCTTCTGCCGATGAGCTTCGGGTATGTCGAGGGCGTCACGCACGACTACGTTCGCCACGGAACAACCACACTGTTTCCGGCCTTGAACGTGCTCAACGGGGCGATCCTGGCCGAGTGCAATCCGCGCCATCGGCATCAGGAGTTCTTGGCCTTTCTGCGCTCGATCGACAAGGCCGTGCCGACCGAGCTCGACGTGCACTGCGTCGTTGACAACTACAGCAGCCACAAGCATCCCAAGGTCAGGGCCTGGGTGGCAGCGCGCCCGCGCTGGCACATGCACTTCATCCCAAGCTACAGCTCTTGGCTGAACCAAGTCGAGCGTCCCGAATCGAGCCCGAGCGTAGGGCTACTTGCTTGATTTTGCGAGTACGGTATACACTAATAGCGTTGGTGCTCGTCAAGGCGTTCCGCTGAGACAGTTCAACGGGAATCAGGGAGGGAATGGCCCGCATGGCCGGCCCCTAACCTGAGCTGCCCCCGCAACGGTAAGCGGACGGCAAGCCATCATGGATCCGGCTTGTCGGCTCGTGACTCAATGCCACTGGGTGTGCATCGCCTCGCGCGATGCGATCTGGGAAGGCGTCACGGGTAGTCTCCGTCAGCCGGATACCGGCCAACGAGGTGGCGCTCCGCGCAGTCGGCGCGCCGTAAGGCGCAAGGCCGCGGGGAAGCGGCAGGGCGCGGTTGGCTCATCTTCTTTCGCCATGACATCGACTGCCTCTGGCCGTGCGCTTCGCGCCGTCGCCGTTCTCGTCCCGTTCTCCCCTCTCTTCGCTTCACCCTGCGCCTTCGCTCAGGCTTCGTCGCCCGCAACCCTCGAGCGGGTCGTGGTCACGGCCAACCGCACGCCGCAACCAATCTCTTCCGTGCTGGCCGACATCTCGGTCATCGACCACGAGGACATCGAGCGCAGCGGCGTCATCGGCGTGGCCGATCTGCTGGCACGCCTGCCCGGCATCGAGTTCGCCCGCAATGGCGGCCCGGGCACATCCACGAGCCTCTTCATCCGCGGCAGCGAAACGCGCCACACCGCGGTCTACATCGACGGCGTGCGCGTCGACTCGCAGTCCACCGGCGGCGCCGCCTGGGAACAGATCCCGCTTGATCAGATCGATCGCATCGAGCTCGTGCGCGGGCCGGCGGCCGCGGTGTACGGCTCCGATGCCGTCGCAGGCGTCGTGCAGCTCTTCACCAAGCGGGGCAGCGGTCCCGTGCGCTCCAGGGCTTCGCTGACGCTCGGCTCCTACAACACGGTGCAAGGGCAGGTCGGGGTCAGCGAGTCGGCCGATGCGCTGAACTACTCCCTGTCCGCTGCGCACGGCCGCAGCGACGGCTTCGATGCCACCAAACCCGGAGCGTTCGGCCACAACCCCGACAAGGACGGCTAGACGCGCAGTTCCGTCCAGGGGCGCGTCGGCTACCAGATCAACGCCGAACACCGCATCGATGCGTCGCTGCTCGCGAGCAAGTTGAAGTCCGGCTACGACGGCTCGGCCACCACCGACGACCAGAACCGCCACACGCTGCGCACCGCCAACGTGGCCTGGCAAGGCAAGTGGAACCCCGACGCGACGACCCGGCTGCAGCTGGGCCAGACCAAGAGCACCTACGAGACGCAGCCCAGCTTCTACCGCACGGAAACCACGCTCGACGACGTCACGCTGCTGCACGAGCGGCGCGTGGGCAGCAACTGGTTCACCGGCACGGTCGAGCGGCGCAGCGACGAGCTGTTCAATCCCGCCACCGCCTTTGGCGCGGCCTTTGGCGGCAAGCGCCATCAGGACGCCATCGGCCTGGGCTGGCGCGGTGACTTCGGCGACCACAGCCTGCAGGCGCATGTGCGCCGCGACCAGGACAGCGAGTTCGGCGGCAAGAGCACCGGCAGCCTGGCCTGGGGCTGGGTGTTCATGCCGCAATGGCGCGTGACGGCATCGGCCGCTACGTCGTTCCGCGTGCCCACGCTGTACCAGCGCTTCAGCGAATACGGCAACGCCTCGCTGGTGCCCGAATCGGGCCGCAACGTCGAGCTGGGCCTGCGCTGGGCCGCCGCGGGCAGCGAGGCCAGCCTCACGGCGTGGCGCAATAAGATCACCAACCTGATCGCCTTCGGCTCGCCGGGAGCCTGCGTCAGCGCGTTCGGCTGCTACCAGATCGTCGGACACGCCCGACTGGAAGGCGTGACGCTCGCGGGCCGCACCCAAGTGGCCGGCCTGACGCTGCGCGGCTCGCTGGACTGGCACGACCCGCGCAACCTCGACACCGACAAGATCCTGCAGCGCCGCGCCAAGCGGCTGGCGACCTTTGGCGCCGAGACGCTGCTGGCCGGCTGGACGGTGGGCACCGAGGTGCAGGCGGCGGGGCTGCGCTACGAGAACGCTGCCAACACGCAGGTGCTGGGCGGCTACGGGCTGGTCAACGTCTACCTCGGCAAGTCGCTGATGCAGGGCCTCACGCTCGAAGCGCGCATCGACAACCTCGCCGACAAGCCCTACGCGCTGGCGCGCAACTACTCGACCGCCGGCCGCAACGGCCAGGTCACGCTGCGCTGGACGATGTGACCGGGTGAGGATCGCGCGATGGCTGCCGCCCTGTTGATCTCCGCCCTGGCCTCGGGCCAGGGCAAGACGCCGGTGGCGGCCGCACTGGCGCGCCTGCATGCGCGCCAGGGGCGCCGGGTGCGCTGCTTCAAGTGTGGCCGCGACTTCCTGGACCCCTTGTGGCTGCAGGCCGCCAGCGGGCAGCCGGTCGATTCGCTGGACCTGTGGATCAATGGCGATGCAGACTGCGCGCGCCGGCTGTTCGCAGCGGCCACCGATGCGGACCTCGTGATCGTCGAAGGCGTGATGGGCCTGTTCGACGGCCAGCCGAGCGCGGCCGACCTGGCCCAGCGCTTCGGCATGCCCGTTGTGGCGGTCATCGACGCGAGCGCGATGGCCGGCACCTTTGCCGCCGTGGCGCATGGCCTGCAGACCTGGCAGCCCGCGCTGCCCTGGGCCGGCGTGCTGGCCAACCGCGTGGGCAGCGCGCGTCACGCTGCGATGCTGCAGACGGCCTTGCGCGAGCCTCGGCACTGGCTGGGCCACCTGCCGCGCAACGAAGCATTCGGCCTGCCCGAACGCCACCTCGGCCTGCGCATGCCGCGTGAATCGGGCGATGTGCTGGCGCGCCTGGATGCCGCCGCCGATGCGCTGGCCACCACCCCGCTGGGGCAGCGCATCGCGTCCGACTGGCCCGTGTGGCAGGCACCGGCCGCCGGGCCGGCCCAGGCGCTGCCGCCCCTGCTGGACGGCTTGCGCATCGCGCTGGCGAACGACGAGGCCTTCGCCTTCGTCTACCCGGCCAACGTCGCCGTGCTGCAGGCCCTGGGTGCGCAGGTGCTGCCCTTCTCACCGTTGGCCGGCGATAGCATGCCGGACTGTGACGCGCTGTGGCTGCCGGGCGGCTACCCCGAGTTGCATGTCGCCGAGCTGGCTGGGCTGACGGATCTGCGGGCGCAGATCACGGAGCATGTCCGCGCGGGCCGCCCGGTCTGGGCCGAGTGCGGCGGGATGATGGCGCCGGCCGAGCGCCTGGTGGATGCTCAAGGACGAACGCACGAGCTCTGGGGCCTGCTGCCCGGCACCGCCGTGCTAGGGCGGCGGCTGGCCGCCCTCGGGTCGCACCAGTTGCAGTTGCCCGGCCACGACCAGGCTGCACTGCGGGGCCACAGCTTCCACTGGTCGCGCTTCGAGACGCCCCTGCCGGCCAGCGCGCACACCGAGCCGGCCCTCGGCATCGCCGCCGGTGCGGGCGAACCGGTCTACGAGCGCGGCAGCCTGCGCGCCAGCTGGTTCCACCCGTGGTTCGCGTCGTCACCGCGGGCGGCGGCGCGGCTGTTCCTGCCGGCGCCGCTGTGGTCGTGAGGCGCCCATGAACGCAGCCCATGAAATGATCCTCGGCGGCGCCCGCAGCGGCAAGTCGCGGACGGCCGAACAACGTGCCGCCGCCTGGCTGGCTGCCGACCCTTCGCGCCGCGCCACGCTGGTCGCCACCGCACTGCCCGGTGACGACGAGATGGCGCAGCGCATCGCGCGCCATCGCGCGGACCGCGCGGCGCGCGTGCCGGCGCTGGCCCGCGTGGAGGCGCCCACGGGGCTGGGCGATGCGATCCGCCGGCTCGCCGATCCGGCGCACCTGCTGGTGGTCGACTGCCTGACCTTGTGGCTCGCGCAGTGGCTGATGCCGCCGCCGCAGTCGCCCATGCAGCCCGCCATGCAGACCACCATGTGGCCGCCCGAACGCGAATCCCTGCTCGACGCCTTGCAGGCCAGTACCTCGCCGCTGGTGCTGGTGTCCAACGAGATCGGCCTGGGCGTGATGCCGATGTCGCGCGAGGCCCGCGCCTGTGTCGACACGCTGGGCCACCTGCACCAAGCCGTGGCGCAGCGTTGCGTCCGCGTGACGCTGATGGTCGCGGGCTGCGAACTGCGCGTGAAGGACGATCGATGACCCCAGCCCACACGCCGCTGCCGCGGCGAACCACCCTGCGCCGGCTGGCAACGCTGGCTGCCATCGTCGCGGGCCTGGCCGGGCTGAGGCCTGCTGCCGTGCAAGCCCAGGCTATCGTCGTACGCGACGACCGCGGCATCGCGCATCGCCTGGCCGCCCCGCCGCAGCGCATCGTGTCGATGCTGCCCTCGCTCACCGAGACGGCCTGGGTCCTGGGTGTCGGGCCGCAGCTGGTGGGCGTGGACCGCTATTCGAACTGGCCGGCCGACCTGGCCAGGTTGCCGCACCTGGGCGGGCTGGACGATGCGCAGATCGAGGCCATCGCCGCCCTCAAGCCCGACCTGATCCTCGCCTCCCCCGCCTCGCGCTCGATGGAGCGGCTGGAGGTGCTGGGCTTCACCGTCGTGCGCCTGAAGTCGGAGAGCTACGCCGACGTGCGGCGCACGCTCGATGTCGTGGCGCGACTGCTGGGCACGCCGGACGAGGGTGCGCGCGTGTGGACACGGTTGACGCGCGAGGTCGATGCCGCGGCAGCGCGCGTCCCGCCGTCGATGCGCGGCCAGCGCGTCTACTTCGAGATCGGCGGCGGGCCCTATGCGGCGGGCACCGTGTCGTTCATCGGCGAGACCCTGGCACGGCTGGGCATGGCCAACATCGTGCCGCCAGATCTGGGGCCGTTCCCCAAGCTCAACCCCGAATTCGTCGTGCGCGCCCGGCCCGACGTCATCATGGGCGTGCAGCGCGAGCAGTCCGCGCTTGTGGACCGGCCGGGCTGGAACGCGCTGGCCGCGGTGCGCGACAAGCGCCTGTGCGGCTTCGAGACCGCGCAGTACGAGATGCTGATCCGCCCCGGCCCGCGCCTGGGCGAAGCGGCCGGGCTGCTGGCCGATTGCCTGGTACGGCTGGGCACGGCGTCGACGGGGTTGCGATGAGCGCCCTGCTGCCCGCCGCGCTGGCAATGGACCCGCTCACCGAGGAGGTCGACGCACCGCGCCGACGCCGGCTGGCCTTGTGGTTGCTGCTGGCCGTCGCCCTCGGCCTGGCGGCGGGGCTGGCCACCGGCTCGGCCGGCTTCTCGCCCCGTGCGCTGTGGGCCGACCTGCAGGGCCCCGATGCCGGTCTGCTGCTGGGGCAGATCCGCGCGCCGCGCACGCTGGGCGCGGCCCTGGTCGGCGCGTTGCTGGGCCTGTCGGGCGCGCTCGCGCAAGGCCTGTTCCGCAACCCGCTGGCCGATCCCTATCTGCTGGGCAGCGCGGCGGGCGCGGGCCTGGGCGTCGTGCTGGTGCTGGCCGCGGCGTCGCTGGGCGGCGCCTACATCAGCCTGTCCACGGTGGTCTGGATCGAACGCGTCGGCCTGGTCTCGGCGGCCTTCATCGGCGCGCTGGTGGGCGTGGCGCTGACGCTGTCGCTGGCGCGCGGCGCGGTGCAGACGCTGCGGCTGCTGCTGGCCGGCGTGGTGGTCGGCGTGCTGCTGGGCGCCGTCAGCGACCTCATCACCGTGGTCGAGCCCGATTCGCTGCGCGGCAAGCAGGCCTTCATGCTGGGCAGCACCAGCTTCCTCGGCTGGAACGCGCTGGCACTGATGGCCGCCGGCCTAGCGGTGCTGTTGTTGATGGGGCACCGGCACGCACGCGCGCTGGACGCCCTGACGCTCGGCGAAGACAGCGCCGTCAGCCTGGGCCTGGACCTGGGCCGCGTACGCCTCGTGCTGGTGCTGATGCTCAGCCTGGGCACGGCGCTGGCCGTCTCGCAGGCCGGGCTGGTGGCCTTCGTCGGCCTCGTGGCGCCGCACCTGGTGCGCCGCCATGCACCGGGCCGGCACGGCTGGCTGCTGGTGGCCAGCGCCGGCATGGGCGCCACGCTGCTGCTGGTGGCCGACGTGATCTCGCGCGCCGTCGTGGCTCCGCGGGAACTGCCGGTGGGCGTGGTGACGGCGGTGCTGGGCGGCGGCTACCTCTTCTGGCTGCTGAGGCAGCGCACGACACCATGACGCCGATGCTCCAAGCTGCCGGCGTGCGTGTGCGGCTGGGCCTTCGCGACGTGCTCGAGGCGGTCGATCTGCGCGTCGGCACGGGCTGGACCGCCCTGGTCGGCCCCACGGCGCCGGCAAGTCCACGCTGCTGCGTGCGCTGGCCGGCCTGCAGCCGCTGGCGGCAGGACGCGTCACGCTCGACGGCCTGGACCTGCATGCCGCGCGGCCGGCCGAGCGCGCACGCCAGCTGGCGTGGCTGGCACAGCAGGGCGACGTGACCGGCGAGCTCACGGTGCGCGAGACGGTGGAACTGGGCCGCATCGCGCGTCTGGGGCTGCTGGGCACGCCCGGAGCGCCCGACCGCGCGGCGGTGGATCGGGCCATGGCCCTGACCGAATGCACGCCGTGGCAGGCACGCCGGCTGCACGAGTTGTCCGGCGGCGAGCGCCAGCGCGTGCTGCTGGCGCGCGTGCTGGCGACCGAAGCCCGCTGGCTGCTGCTCGACGAGCCCACCTCCCACCTCGACGCGCCGCACCAGGTGGCGCTGGCCCGCCTGTTCCGCCGCCTGGCGCGCGATCCGGAACAGCCGCGCGCCGTGCTCACCGTGCTGCACGACCTGCCCATCGCCTTGCAGGCGGACCGCCTGCTGGTGCTGGTACGCGGGCACCTGCGCGCCGACGGGCCACCCGGCGACCGCGGCGTGCAGGCAGCCCTGGCCGAGGTGTTCGACGGGGCCATCCGGATCGAAGCGGATCCGCAGGGGCACCCGCGCGTGGCGCTGGCACTGAACGAGGAGTAGAGCCGTCATGGACATCATCGTGCAGCATCGCCCGCAGCGCCCAGCCGACTTCCGGACCTTGGAAGCGCCCACGCTGCTCGCGGCCGCACTTCGCGGGCACGCCGCGCCCAGTCACCTGCCGATCGGTGCAGCGGTGACCCGAATGGCCGCAGCCAGCCCGGCGCTGCTGATCGGCGCTCCGGCGTCCGGCCAGGGCAAGACCACGGCCACGGCGGCGCTCGCCCGCTGGCACCGCAGCCAGGGCCGGCGCGTCCGCGTCTTCAAGACCGGGCCCGATTTCCTCGACCCGATGGTGCTGGAGCGCGCGAGCGGGGCGCCGGTGTACCAGCTGGACCTGTGGATGGGCGGCGAGGCGCATTGCCGCGAGCTGCTGTACCGCGCGGCCTGCGAGGCTGACGTGATCCTGGTCGAAGGCGTGATGGGCCTGCACGACGGCACGCCGTCCAGCGCGGACCTGGCGCTGCGCTTCGGGCTGCCCGTGCTGGCGGTGATCGACGGTGCCGCCATGGCCCAGACCTTCGGCGCGTTGGCGCTGGGCCTCGCGCGCTACCGCGATGGCCTGCAACTCGCCGGCGTGCTGGCCAACCGGGTCGGCAGCGAGGGCCACCAGCGGATGCTGCAGGAGAGCCTGCCGGCCGGCATGGCCTGGTACGGTGCCTTGCCGCGCGACGAAGCGATGGCCCTGCCGTCGCGCCACCTGGGCCTGGTGCAGGCCGGCGAGGTGGACGACATCGAACAACGCATCGAGCGTGCCGCGCAGGCGCTCGGTGCCGCACAACCCCCGTTGCCGCCGGTCGTGCACTTCGACGCGCCAGCGGAAGAGGCCGCGGCGGGGCTGCTGCTGGCGGGCGTCAGCGTGGCCGTGGCCCGCGACGCTGCGTTCTCGTTCGCCTACCGAGCCAACCTCGACACGCTGCGGGCGCTGGGCGCTGAGCTGTTGTTCTTCTCGCCGCTGGCCGACGAACCCGTGCCGCAGGTCGCTCACAGCGTGTACCTGCCCGGCGGCTATCCGGAACTGCATCTGGAACCACTGGTGGCGAACGCCGCGACACGCGCGTCGATCCAACGCCATCACGCGCAGGGCCGGCCCATCGTCGCCGAGTGCGGCGGCATGCTGGCGCTGCTGGAGTCGCTGACCGACGCGCAAGGCCACGCGGCGCCGATGTGGGGCTTGCTGCCGGGGCGAGGCGTGCTGCAGAAACGCCTCGCCAACCTGGGGCTGCAGTCGGCCGAGTTGCCCGAAGGCACGCTGCGCGGCCACACCTTCCACCATGCGCTGATCGAGACGCCGCTCGTGCCCCTTGCGATGACGCAGGCCCAGCGCCAGCACGGCCGGGCCGAGGCGCTGTACCGCGCGGGCCGGCTGCATGCCTCGTTCCTGCACCTGTACTTCCCATCCAACCCGGCTGCGGTCGCGGCCCTGTTCCGTCCTTGAACCGTCATTGAAGGAGACTTCCGATGCACATCGAACCCGGCGTCCTGTCCCAGGCCAAGATTCTGTTCGCCACCGTCGCGGCCACCGGCGTGCTGGGGGCCTACGCGCCGCAGGTGCTGAAGTCGCCGGTGTTGTGGCTGCGCACGCTGCTGGCGGCGGCGTTCTTCTCGCTGTTCATGCAGAGTTTCCACTTGCAGGTCGGGCCCTCGGAACTGCACTTCGTCGGCGCGATGCCGATCTACCTGGCCTTCGGCTTCCTGCCCACGCTGTTCGGCTTCGGGCTCGGGCTGCTGATGCAGGGCCCGCTTTTCGAGCCGCAGGACCTGGTGCACCTGTCGGTGAACACGCTGTCGCTGGCCGTGCCGTTGATCGCGCTGCATCACGTGCTGAGCCGCAGGCTGGTTGACCTCGGCAAGGGTGTCGACGTCAAGACCATCCTGAAGCTCGACGGCACCTACTACGCCGGTGTCGTGCTGATGGTCGGTTTCTGGCTGGCGCTGGGCCAGACCGCCACGCCTCTGACCGAATGGCTGCGCTTTGCGGCCAGCTACCTGGCGTTGGTAGCCTGCGAGCCGGTGTTCACGCTCGGCGTGCTGTGGGCCATCAAGCAGGCTCGACGGCAACCGCTGCTGGCGGCGTGCTTCGCGCCGCGCGCGCTGGGCTGAAGCGGTGGCGGGCACCGTGTGGTTCGTCGGCGCGGGGCCGGGTGATCCGGACCTGCTCACGGTCAAGGGCCGCGACCTGATCGCGCGCGCCGGTGCCATCCTGTTCGCGGGCTCGCTGGTCAATGAGGCGGCCACGCGCTGGGCGCCTGCGGGTTGCGCGATCGCCGATTCCAAGGACATGACCCTGGACGAGATTGCCGCTTGGCTGATCGCCCAGGCCGCGCGGCATGACACCGTGGTCCGCCTGCAGACCGGCGACCCGGCACTTTACGGCACGCTGATCGAAGTGGTGCAGCCGCTGGACGCGGCCAGAGTGCCCGTGCGCGTGGTGCCCGGCGTGTCCTCGGCCATGGCCTCGGCCGCCGCAGCGGTGGAGAGTTTCACGTTGCCCGAGGTCACCCAGACCACCATCTTCACCCGCGTCGAAGGCCGCACGCCCATGCCCGAGAGCGAATCGCTGGCCGAGCTGGCACGCCACCGCTGCACGCTGTGCATCTTCCTGTCGATCACGCTGCTGCACAAGATCGAGGCCGCGCTGCGCGAGGCCGGCTGGGCCGAGGACGCGCCGATGCTGGTCGTGCACAAGGCCAGCTGGCCGGGCGAGGAGCGCATCGTGCGCGGCACGCTGGCCGACATCAAGCAGCGCTGCCGCGAGGCCGGCATCGTCAGCCAGGCCATGGTCATCGCCAGCCCCGCGCTGGGGGCGCGGCACTGGCCCGAACTCACCAAGTCCAGGCTCTACGACGCGGCGTTCACGCACCGCTTCCGTCGGGCCAGCGCCACACCGGAGATCTCCAAATGAACAGCACCACGATCCTGCTGGTGGGCCACGGCTCGCGCGAGAAGGCCGGCAACGACGAGATCGAGACTTTCACCGAGCGCTGGCGCGCCCAGCACCCGGCCTGGCGCATCGAGCTGTGCTTCATCGAGTTCGCCGAGGTCGAGGTGGAAGAGGGCCTGGCCCGCGCCGCGCGAGGCGCGCAGCGCGTCCTCGTCGTGCCGCTGATCCTCAATGCCGCAGGCCACGTGAAGATGGAGATCCCGGCGCACATCGCCCGCGCGCGCCAACGCTTTGCCGGCGTGCGCTTCGACTACGCGCCGCACCTGGGCGTGTGCGAACCCATCCTGGCCATCCTGCAGCGCCAGCTGCGCGACTGCATGCGGCGCCTGGACATGCCCGACCCGCTGAGCACGGGCGTGGTGCTGCTCGGGCGCGGATCGTCGGACCGGCAGGCTAACGGCGAGATGGCCAAGATGGCCCGCTGGCTGCAGGAAGAGAGCCAGCACGAGATCGTCGACCTGGCCTTCACCGGCATCACCTTCCCTCGCCTGGAGCGCGTGGTGCAGCGCCAGGCACTGCTGGGCCTGCGCCAGGTCGTGGTGCTGCCGTACTACCTGTTCACCGGCACGCTGATCCAGCGCATCGGCCGCCAGGTCGAACACCTGCGGGTGCAGTACCCGCAGCAGCGCTTCGCGCTGGGCTCGTACTTCGGTTTCGAACCGGAGGTCGCCCGGCTGCTCGCCGATCGCGTGCAGGGTCTGCTGGCGGGGCGGCTCGAGGCGGTCCCGGTCAGCGAGGAAGCGGCGCAGTGGGAAGGTCACCACCACGACGGAGGGCCGACCGGACACGGCCATGTGGCGGCGTACTGCCATGACCGCGAGCACGACCACGCGCACGGGCACGACCACGCACACCCATGAGCAGCGTCAACACCGTCACCGAGCAGCTCACGCGCGCCGGCCAGGCGATCGAGCACGACTCCTTCGCGATCATCGACCACGAGGTCGGCCCGCATGCCTACCGGCCGGAGCAATGGCCGATCGTGCGGCGCATGATCCACGCCAATGCCGACTTCGAGTTCAACGGCCTGGCGGCTTTTCACCCGCAGGCGGTGCGGGCCGGCATTGCCGCGATGCTGCGCGGCGGCGCGCCCGTCGTGGCCGACGTGGAGATGATCTGCTCGGGCCTGTCGGCACCACGCCTGGCCCACTTCGGCATGCGTGCGCACCACTTCATCAGCGATGCCGACGTGATCGAGGCGGCCAAGGCCGAGGACACGACCCGCGCCGTGCAGGCCATGCGCAAGGCGCAGCGCCAGGGGCTGCTGGCCGGGGCGATCGTCGGCGTCGGCAACGCGCCCACCGCGCTGATCGAACTCGTGCGCCTGATCCGTGAGGAAGGCGTGCGCCCGGCGCTGGTGGTGGGCATGCCGGTGGGTTTTGTCTCGGCTGCGGAGTCCAAGGAGCTGATGGCGGAGCTGGTCGACATCCCGTGGATCGTGATCCGTGGGCGCAAGGGCGGCTCGACGCTGGTGGTGGCGGTGCTGCACGCGCTGCTGGCGCTGGCCGAGGCTCAGCAGCGCGGGGAGCACGCCGCGCCATGATGGACAAGACCGTCAAGCGCGGCACGCGCACCGGCTTCACCACGGGTGCGTGTTCGGCGGCGGCCGCGCGTGCGGCGGTGCTGGGACTGGTGCACGGTGCGGTGCCCGAGACGGTCGAGTCCCTGCTGCCCAACGGCGACCTCGTGCACTTCGCGGTGCAAGACGGCCGCTGCGACGCGGACACGGCGCACGCCGCGGTCATCAAGGACGCGGGTGACGACCCGGACTGCACCGACAAGGCCCACCTGACCGCCGACGTGCGCGTGCTGCGCGACCGCGTCGGACTGGTCGTGCTGCTGGGCGGCTTCGGTGTCGGCACCGTCACGATGGCCGGCCTGGGCCTCGAAGTGGGCGGCCCGGCGATCAACCCGGTGCCTCGTCGCAACATTGAGGACAACGTGCGCGCCGCAGCCGGCGGGCTGCTCGACGAAGCCGGCCTGGAGGTCACGATCTCGGTGCCGCAGGGCGTGGAGATGGCGAAGAAGACGCTCAACGCCCGGTTGGGCATCCTGGGCGGCATTTCCATCCTCGGCACCACCGGCATCGTCAAGCCGTATTCCACCTCGGCCTACCGGGCCAGTGTGGTGCAGGGCGTGCAGGTGGCCGCCACCCTCGGTCACGGTGTCGTCGTGCTCACCACCGGCGGACGCACCGAGCAGTTCGCGATGAAAGAGCGGCCCGAGTTGCCGGCGGCTGCCTTCGTGCAGATGGGCGACTTCCTGCGCTACGCGCTGGACACGGCCGTGGCCGAGGGCCTGCGCGAGGTGGTGATCGGCGGCATGGTGGGCAAGCTCACCAAGATCGCGCAGGGCGAGACCATCACCCATGCGAACCGTGCCGAGGTGGACACAGGCCTGCTGGCCGAGCTGGCGGCCAGCATCGGCGCCCCGGCGGACGAGTGCGCCGCGATCGCCGCCAACGTGACGGCGCGGTTCGCGTCCGAGCGCATGGAGGCGTTGGGCCTGCTCGCCGAGTTCCACACCGCGCTGGCGCGCAATGTCGTGAGCACGCTGACCGCGCCTGACCGCTACGCCGACCGCTTCCGCCTGCAGGTGCTGGTCTGCGATTTCGATGGCCACAAGATTGCCGAGGCTTCCTCAATGGAAGAACGCGATGACTGACCCCCAACCCTGCCGCGTGATCGGCGTGCTCGACGACGGAGCGGCCAGCCTTGGCGCCACCGCGCTGGCCCACCTGCGCCGTGCCGACGTGGTAATCGGCGGTGCGCGCACGCTGGCGCTGTTCGACGACGACATCGCGCCCCAAGCCGTGCGGCACGACCTCACCGGCCGGCTCGGCGCCGTGCCCGATTGGATACGCGCGGCGCGCAGCGATCGCCAGGCGGTGGTCGTGCTGGCCACCGGCGACCCGCTGTGCCACGGCATCGCGAGCTACCTGGCCTCACGCCTGTGCATCGAGGCGATCGAGGTGCTGCCCAACGTTTCCACGCTGCAGCTGGCCTGTGCCCGCGTGGGCCTGGTCTGGCAGGACGCGAGGATCATTTCCATCCACAGCAAGGATGCCGGTGAATGGACCGTGGGCGCGCCGCCCGGCCATGGCTTGTATGCACTGGCGCAGGCCCTGCGCGTGCACGACCGCCTGGCGGTGCTGACCAGCCCGGACAACACGCCCGGCCGCGTCGCGCGCCTGCTGCTCGCGCAGGGGCAGGGCGAAGACTTCCACATGGCCGTGGCGGAGCGTCTTTGCACCGCCGACGAGCGGGTGTGGGCGGACCTGTCGCCCGAGGACGCGGCGCACCGGACCTTCGCCGATCCCAACGTGGTGCTGCTCTGGCGCGCCCGCCCCCGGCCCAACCCGGTGCGCGTAGGCCTCGCCGATGCCGCGTACAACCAGCGTCAGCCCGACAAGGGGCTTATCACCAAGCAGGAGGTGCGCGCGGTCTCGCTGGCCAGGATGCAGTTGCGCGCCGACAGCGTGGTGTGGGACATCGGCGCCGGCTCCGGTTCGGTCGGGCTGGAGGCCGCGCGGCTGTGCCCGCAGGGCCATGTCTGGGCCATCGAGAAAAACGAGCTGGACACGGCCATCGCGGCCAGCAACAGCGCGGCCTTCGGCGTGAGCAACCACACGCTGGTCCATGGCAAGGCGCCGGACGGACTGGACGCGTGGGCCGATCCGGACGCCGTCTTCATCGGAGGGTCGGGCGGCGAACTGGACGAGCTGATCGCCCTGTGCCTGCGGCGGCTCGTGCCCGGCGGCCATCTGGTCATGAATTTTGTCACCCTCGAGAACCTGTCCAGCGCCACGCAGACCCTGCGGGCGCTGGGCGTCCAGTGGGACGTGCTGCAGCTGCAGGCCGCCCGCAGCAAGCCCATATTGCACATGCACCGCATGGCCGCCGAGAACCCGGTGTGGATCGTCTGCGCGCAGGCTGGCACCACGGTGCAAGACAAGGAGAGCACCGATGACTGATGCCGTCCGCATGGGCCGCCTGATCGGCGTCTCCCTCGGCCCCGGCGATCCGGGCCTGATCACCCGGCGTGCCTGGGCGCTGCTGGAGCGCCGCGACGCCGTGTGGACCTACCCGGTGCGCAGCATGAAGACCCCCAGCTACGCCTTCGACATCGTTGCGCGGTCCGGCCTGACGCCGGTGGACCAGCACATGCCCCTGTTGTTTCCCATGACGCATGACGAGATCAAGCTCACGCGCAGCTGGCTGCGCGCGGCCCAGACCGTGCTGCCGCTGCTGCAGGCCGGGGGGGACGTGCTGTTCCTCGTGGAGGGCGACGCCTCCACCTACGCGACCTTCGGCCACCTGGCCCGTACCGTGCGTTCCCTGGACGACCAGGCCGTGGTCGAGGTGGTCGCGGGCGTCAATGCGTTCACCGCCGCGTGCGCCACGCAGGGCCTGCCGCTCGCGGAGCAGGACGACACGGTGGCCCTGGTGCCGGCCGCCTACGGCGTGGGCGCGGTGGACCGGCTGCTCAACGACTTCGACACCCTGGTGCTGCTCAAGGTCAAGCCGCTGATGGACGACCTGATCGACTGGCTGGAGCGGCGTGGCCTGCTGGGCCATGCGAAGTTCATCGAGCGCTGCGGCGCGACGGATGAGCGCGTCGTGACCGACCTGCTCAGCCTGCGCGGCGTGAAGGTCAGCTACCTGTCCCTCATCATCCTGAAGAACCCCCTGCGCGTGCGCGGCGAGCGGGTGCGCGGCTGTCTGAAAAGTCGGGGCCGGGCGCCGCCGAGCCGGCCGGCCTCCTGGTGAACGCCGAGGAAATCGAATGACCACAGACCCGACCCCCTTCGCCGCGGCCACTGCCGCGCGCATCTGCATCGTCGCCATCACCAAGCATGGCGCGGGCCAGGCCGCCGAGCTCGCGCGCGCCCTGCCCCATGCCCAGGTGTGCACGGCCGTGAAATTCGCGCCGGCCTTCGTGGGCCTGCCCAATGCCGTGCAGGCGTACAGCGGCGCCTTGCGCGACGAGATCGCGCCGCTGTTTGCCGGCTTCGACCAGCTCGTCTTCTTCGTCTCGCTGGGCGCGGTGGTGCGCCTGATCGCGCCCCACCTGAAGGGCAAGGACGAGGACCCCGGCATCACCGTCGTCGACGACGCGGGCCGGTTCGTCATCCCGGTGCTGTCGGGGCACGTGGGCGGCGCCAACGCCTGCGCCGAGCAGGTCGCTGCGCTGGTCGGCGCCACGCCGGTCCTCACGACGGCCTCCGATGTCGGCAAGACCATCCCGGTCGACATCCTGGGCCGCGAACTCGGCTGGACCGTGGAGGCGCCCAAGCTCAACATCACGCGGGTCTCGGCCCATGTGGTCAATGGGGAGCCGATCGCGGTGGTGCAGGAGGCCGGAAGCCCGAACTGGTGGGCCCGGCCCACGCCGCTGCCCGCCAACATCCATCGCTTTGCCAGCTTCGACGAGGTGGACCTCGCGCGCTTCGCCGCCGTGCTCTGGGTGACGCATGCCGAGGTGGCGGCCGAGCGCTGGCAGCAGTTGCATGAACGGCTGGTGGTGTACCGGCCGCCGCACGAGGCGCAGGCATGAACGTGGCGCTTGGCATCGGCTGCGACCGCGGAACCCCGGCCGAAACCATCGCCCAGGCGGTGGATGAGGCGCTGGCGCGCGCCGGCGTGACGCATGCCGACGTGGTGGCGGTGGCCAGCGTGGACCTCAAGGCGGACGAGGGGGGCTTGCTCGCCTTTGCCGCGCGGCGGGGCTGGACCGTCCAGTTCCACCCGGCGGCCAGGCTTGCCCAGGTGCCGGTGCCCAATCCCTCGGAGACGGTGCGCAGGCACATCGGCACGCCTTCGGTGTCGGAGGCGGCGGCGCTGCTGGCGGCCAGCGCGCCGATGTCTGCGCTGCTGGTGGAGAAGCAGAAAAGCCGCGGCGGCGATGGCCGCCACGCGACAGTTTCAGTGGCCAGGTGCGAGCCATCGTGACCGCCCCCTGTCCCGGAGATCCGAACGACGAGCAAGAAAGGAGCAGGAACGATGCAGTCATCTTTTGCACCCCCCTGTGCGCCGCGGCGCTGCTGGGGCTCGTGCCGCAGGCGGCCCATGCCGGGCGCCCGCTCGGGACCGACGACGCCGGGACCGCCGGGGCCACCACCTGCCAGGTCGAGAGCTGGGCCGAGCGAAATTCGAGTACCCGGGAGCGGACCTGGGTGGTGTCGCCCGCCTGCGGCGTGGGTGACGCGGTGGAGATCAACCTGGAACTGGCGCGCACCGTGCCCGACGGCGGCACGCGCCTTGAAAGCGGCCTGGCCGTCAAGTGGGTCGATCCCGCCTGGAAGTCCGGTGCATTCAACTGGGGCATGAAGCGTGGCGCGGCACCGCGCATGGCCGCGAGTCGCCCAAATGGGCGCCCACATCCTCGGGCGCCATGGGGCTGCTGACCTGGAAAGCCGGCGAATCGGCCTCGGTGCACGGCAACCTCGGCTTCGAGACCGACCATGCCGTCCACACGACGCAGCCACTGCTCAACCTCGCGCTCAGCTGGGAGGCCACGCCGTCCCTCACGCTGGTCGCCGAAGTCATGGCGGTGCGCCGCAGTCCCTCCCAGCGCAACGTGGGCGCCCGCTGGTGGGTCGCGCCCGAGCGTTTCGCGCTGGACCTCACCGCCGGCCGGCACCACCGGACCGTCGGCTTTGGCTGGTACGGCATCGGCTTCTGACCTTCGCAAAACTCATTTTTGATCGAAACCTGAAGTCCAACCCTGAAAGTAAAACCCAATGAACGCTCCCATCTCCTCCTCCGTTTCCACCGCCGCCGCGGGTTCCTCCGCGGCGCGCCTGGTGCTCGGCCAGATCGCCGCCGCGGCAGCGCTCGGGCTGGTCGTGCTGTATGGCGTGGCTTTCGCGGAAAGCCCCCTGGCGCACAACGCGGCTCACGATGTACGCCACGTGACCGTCAAGCCCTGCCATTGAACGGGAGGCGCCATGTTGTTCACACGACTGATCTGGGTCGCGCTGGGCGCGGCCATCCTGGTGGGCAGTGTGCAGACTGCGCTGCAGCAGTGGCAGGCGGTCCCCATCATCCTCGCGGCGGAGGTCTTCGAGGACCAGAAGGCGGCGCAGGAAGCCGCGTCCGCCAAGCAGGCGGCGCCGGCCGCGGTCCAGGCGCATGCGCATTCGCAAGCGCCTGGCGTCGCGCCCCATGACCATGGCGACCGTGCCAGCCAGGAGGCCGCCGAATGGAAACCCGCCGACGGCATGGAACGCGCCGCATGGACCTGGGCGGCCAACGTGCTGCATGGCTTCAGCATGGCCCTGCTGGTGTTCGCGGTGATGTCGCTGTGGGTCTGGCGCCGCGGCACGCCGGCACGCCCGGTCCTGCTGGGCCTGGCGGTCGCGGCGGCGGGCTGGCTCACGTTCACCTGTGGCCTTCGCTGGGCCTGCGCGCCGAGATTCCGGGCATGGAGGCGGCCGCGCTCGACGCGCGGCAAGGCTGGTGGACCCTGGCCGCGGCCAGCGCCGCGCTCGCCTGCGCGGTGACGGCCTTCGCGGACAAGCCCTGGCGCTGGCTCGTGGCGGCGGCCTTGCTGGCCTTGCCCTTCGTCGTGGGCGCGCCCGAGTTCCAGGGCGACCCGCTGCCCGGTTTCAGCGCTGGGGCCAGGGCACAGCTGCAGCAGTTGGGCACGCAGTTCATCCTCGTGACCACCTGGATGTCGGTGGTCCTGTGGCTCAGCCTGGGCCTGGCCTGCGGCTGGTTTTTCCGGCGGCGGCTGCAGCAGCCGCTGACGGCACTGCGCAGCCTTTGATACTCATGCCAGGAACCGGGTTCATGACAAACCCTGCCCCGAATTCCACCGCCGGCCAGCCCCAGGCTGGCGCCGCGCGGCCCGGAAAAATCATGCTGGTAGGCATCGGTCCCGGCAGCGTGGGCCACATGACGCAGCGCGCGCGAGAGGCCATCGCCGAGGCCGACGCAGTGGTGGGCTACGTTACGTACATCAAGCTGGTGGCCGACCTGATCGAGGGCAAGGAGGTCGTGCGCAAGGGCATGACCGAGGAGCTGGACCGCGCGGTCAGCGCGCTGGAGGCGGCGCGCGCCGGGAAGAAGGTCGCGCTGATCTCATCGGGCGACGCCGGCGTCTACGGCATGGCCGGCCCCACCTACGAGGTGCTGTTCCAGGCCGGCTGGACGCCCGAGGACGAGGTGCAGGTCGAGATCGTGCCCGGGGCGTCGGCGCTCAACGCCTGCGCGGCGCTGGTGGGCGCGCCGCTGACGCACGACTTCTGCGCGATCTCGTTGAGCGACTTGCTCACGCCCTGGTCGGTGATCGCCCGGCGGCTCGACGCGGTGGCGATGGCCGACTTCGTGGTCGCGCTCTACAACCCCAAGAGCGGCCGGCGCACGCGCCAGATCGTCGAGGCGCAGCGCCTGTTCCTGCGCCACCGCCGGCCCGACACGCCGGTGGCCATCGTCAAGAGCGCCTACCGGCGCCGCCAGCACATCGACTTCCGCACGCTGGCGACGATGTGCGAGGCCGACATCGGCATGCTCAGCACGGTGCTGATCGGCAACAGCAACACCATCGTACGGCATGGCCTGATGGTCACGCCGCGTGGCTACACCAACAAGTACGACCTGGCCAACGGCGGCGCCACGCGCGAGGGCGAGAAGCCCGGGCGCTCGCTGTCCACCGGCTTGAACGGCTGGCTCGAGAATCTGATGGCCGATCACGCCGCTGGCGAGAGCGTCGAACAGCTCGCGGCGCGGCATCGCCTGCCGGCGGACTACATCGCGGCGACGCTGGCCGAGCCCGTCGACGCGCAAGCCGAAGCGGCGGCGGAAGACAACGAAGGCTGAGGAGAACGCACCATAGACACCGAACCACGATGGGCTTCCTCCGGGAAGCCCATCGCAAACGCCCAGGTGCCCGGAGCCAGTGATGGATTCGGGATAAACGGGAATGGGGTAGGCCAGCGCAAGACGCTGGCCGCAATCCCCGGCTGCCCCCGCAACGGTAGGCGAGTGCCGGTGTGTCACGGCGCTTGAGCGATCAAGCGCCAGCCACTGGGTGGTCACGTGATGTCGTCGTCGAGACGACGTACGCGGGCCGCCTGGGTAGGCGGTGCACCGAGACTCGCGAGCCCGGATACCGGCCTGAGGCGTCGCGCTGCCACGGCATTCGCCGTGGCAGTGATCGCGATGCGACCAGCCGCGGGGAGCGGATGGCGGCGACCGAACCACGCCTGCGCGCGTGGGCGTCGCTCCATCCCGTGCAGCGGGTCGCTGCTGGAGTTGATGCCACGTGAGAACCACCGAACCGGGTGCCCGAACCGGGCCCTTCCTGTCACCGCTGGCCGCGGCCAGTGCCCTGAGCTGCCTGCTGGCGAGCACGGCGGCGTGCGCCGACGAGCCGGCCTCGCTCGAGGCCGTCGTCGTCACGGGCCGGCGCACCGGCGTCGCGCCTGGAAGACACGCCGCAACGCATCGAGATCATCGACGCGCAGGACATCGAGCACACGCCCTCGCGCGAATTGACCGACCTGCTGACGCAGAACAGCAGCGTCGACGTGATCCAGCGAACATCCCCGAGGCCTCGTCATGACCGAACCCATCGACAAACCCAAGATCGGCGACTACCGCCGCCACCTGCTGGTCTGCACCGGCCCGCGTTGCACGCAGGACGGCCAGTCACAGATGTTGTTCGACAGCCTGGGCGACAAGTTCAAGGCAGCCGGCCTGCACGAGGGCGACCTGCGCGTGAAGCGCAGCCGCGTGAGCTGCTTCGCGGCCTGCCGGGGCGGCCCGATCCTGTGCGTTCAGCCCGATGGCGTGTGGTACTACAACGCGACGCCCGCGAACATGGACCGCATCGTCGAACATCACCTGGTCGGCGGCCGGGTGGTCGAGGACCTGGTGTTCCACCGCGGTCCCGATGGCAGCGGTTGCGGCGGGGCCGGCGATGACTGCTGAAGCGACCGCCGCCTATCCCCATGCCGGCATGGTCAGCATCGTCGGTGCGGGGCCCGGCCCGGCAGACCTGTTGACGCTGCGTGCGCTCGACCGCATCCGGCAGGCCGACGTGGTCGTGCACGACCGGCTGATCGACGCCGAGGTGCTGGCGTTGATCCCGCCGGCTGCGCAGCGCATCTACGTCGGCAAGGCCGCGGGCCACCACATGATGACGCAGGCGCAGATCCATGCCGTGCTGGTCGAGCAGGCGCGCCGGGGGCGGCGCGTGGTGCGCCTGAAGGGGGGCGACCCGCACATCTTCGGGCGCGGCGGAGAAGAGGTGCAGGCGCTCCAGGCCGAGGACCTGGCGTTCGAGGTGGTGCCGGGCGTCAGCGCGGCCAACGGATGTGCGGCAACAGCGGGCATTCCGCTGACGCATCGGGACTTGTCGCATTCGTGCACCTTCCTGCCGGGCCACCTGGCCGGGAGCAGCCCGGAACTGGACTGGGCGGCGCTCGCCCGGCCGCGGCAGACGCGGGTCTTCTACATGGGCGTCGAGCGGGTGCCGGCCATCGCACGGGCGCTGATCGCGCACGGGCTCCACGCCGGCACGCCGGCGGCCATCGTGCAGGACGGCACGCGCGAAGGGCAGCGCGTCTGGGCCATGGGCCTGGCCGCGCTGGCCGAGCAGGCGCCGGCGTATGGGCCCCGGCCGGGGCTGCTGATCATCGGCGAGACGGTGTCGTTGAGTCCGCATTTCGTCCAGGACGATGGCGCACCCGCGCCAGCAGCCGGCACCACCGAGCTGCCATCGCCGGGGTTGCACTTCAACGTTGCGGATCGCACGAGCCTGTACCGCGTGCTGGCCGCGCGGCGCGACATGCGGCACTTCGCGCGCGGCACGCCCATGGAGGACGCGGTGCTGCAGCGCATGCTGCATGCGGCCCACGCCGCGCCATCGGTGGGGCTGATGCAGCCCTGGCGCTTCGTGCGGGTGCTCGATCCCGTCGTGCGCGAGCGCATCGCAGCGCTGGTGGACGGCGAACGGCGCGCCACTGCCGACGCGCTGGGTGAGCGCCGTGACGAGTTCCTGCGCCTGAAGGTCGAAGGCGTGCGCGATTGCGCGGAGTTGCTGGTTGCGGTGCTCGCACCCGACGATGGCACCGTGTTCGGCCGGCGCACACTGCCCCGGGAGATGGCGCTGTGCTCGGTGGGCTGCGCGGTCGAGAACCTGTGGCTGGCCGCGCGCGCCGAGAACCTCGGCTTGGGCTGGGTCTCGATGTTCGATCCCGCGGCGCTGGGCGAGCTGCTGGCTTTGCCCGAGGGCGCGTTGGCCCTGGGCGTGTTGTGCCTGGGGCCGGTCAGGCAGTTCTACGGGGCGCCGATGCTCGAGCTCGAAGGCTGGCGAGACGGTCGGCCCTTGGCCGAGCTGCTCTTCGTCGACCGCTGGGGCCAGCAGGGTCAGCAGGCGGGTTGAACCCAATCGAAGGAGCGAGCGATGCAGGTCGAACCCCCACCCAGCGAGCGGCGCTACGAGCGCCCCGCCGGCGAACGGCGCGGCCTGGTGATCGTGCACACCGGCAACGGCAAGGGCAAGAGCACCGCTGCCTTCGGGCTGGCGCTGCGCGCACATGGCCGCGGCAAGGCGGTGAAGATCTACCAGTTCATGAAGGTGCCCAGCGCGCGCTTCGGCGAGCACCGCGTGTTCGAGCAGCTGGGCGTTCCCATCGAGGGCCTGGGCGACGGCTTCTCCTGGAAGAGCCGCGACCTCGATCGCAGCGCGCAGCTCGCCCGCGACGGCTGGACGCGCGCCGAGGCCACCCTCCGCGCCGGAGCGCACTTCCTGATCGTGCTCGACGAGATCACCTACCCGCTGCGCTATGGCTGGCTGCCGCTGCAGCCAGTGCTCGCGTGCCTGCGCGAGCGTCCGCCCCAGGTTCACGTGGTCCTGACCGGGCGCGACGCGCCCGAGGAACTGATCGCGCTGGCCGACACCGTGACCGAGATGGCGCTGATCAAGCACCACCACCAGGCCGGCGTGCCGGCCCAGCGCGGCATCGAGGACTGATGCTCGGGGCCGCCGCGATCCTGCTGGCGTGGGCGCTCGACAGGCGCTTCGGCGAACCGGCCAACCGCTGGCACCCCGTGGCCTGGTTCGGGCGCCTGATGGCGCCGCTGGGTCGGCGGCTGGCCGCGCTGCGGTCCTGGGCGGCGCTGGCTGGCGGCGCCGCCGCGTGGGTGTTGGCCGTGGGCGCGGTGTTCGCAAGCGCGGGGGCAATCCAGGAGTGGATCCGGCAGCAGCCGGCGTGGCTGGCCGCTCCCTTGCTCGGCCTTGCGCTCAAGCCCAGCTTCGCCTGGCGCGTGCTGCACGACGAAGTGCAGGCCGTCGAGGTCGCACTGGGCCAGAGCCTGGACGCCGGGCGCGAACGCCTGTCGCGGCTGTGCAGCCGTGACGTGAGGCAGCTGGACGACGCCGCCGTGCGCGAGACCGCGATCGAGACGCTGGCCGAGAACCTCAACGACTCGCTCGTGGCGCCGCTGTTCTGGTTCGCGGTGGCCGGCCTGCCCGGCGCCTGGGCCTGGCGCGCCGCCAACACGCTGGACGCGATGTGGGGCTACCGCGGCCGCTGGGAGTGGGCCGGCAAGTGGGCGGCGCGTGCCGACGACGTGCTGGCCTGGGTGCCGGCGCGCATCACGGCCGCATTGCTGTGGCGGCCGTCGATCGCGTGGCCCACACTCGTCCGCGAAGCCCGGGCCACGCCTTCGCCGAACGGCGGCTGGCCCATGGCGACGATGGCCCTGCGTCTCGGCGTGCGCCTGGGCAAGCCCGGCGCGTACGTGCTGAACGCCGCAGGCCAGGCGCCGGATGCGGGCGCGGTGAGCCGTGCGCTGCACGCGGCCAGCTGCGCCGCACGCGGGGCCTTCGTTCTGGCGGTGGCGGTACTACTGTTCGTCGGTGGGGCCAGGCCGTGATGGCGCGCATCCACGGCGGCGCCGATGCCCAGGGATCACCGCGCTGGGACTTCTCCACCTGCGCGAACGCGGCCGGCCCCTGTCCGCAGGCGCTGGCGGTCGTGCGGGCCGCGGACCCGACCCGCTACCCGGACCCCAATGCCACTGTGGTGCGCCAGGCGCTGGCCAAGCTGCACGGCGTCGAGCCGCGACGCATCCTCCCGGCCGCCAGCGCGAGCGAGTTCATCCAGCGCATCACCGCCGTCAGCGGCCGGCTGTGGCCGGGCGCGGTGAGCGTGCCGGCTCACGCCTACGGCGACTATGCGGCGGCGGCTGCGGCCTGGGGCCGGCCACTGACCGGCGACGACGAAATCGCGACGCTGTGCTGGCGGGCCGACCCGACGAGCCCGCTGGGACAAGACGGCGATGCGGGTGGACGAGACGCTGCCCGTCCGACCGTGCTGGACGCGGTCTATGCACCGCTGCGCCTCGAAGGTGCTTGCGCATGGCGGGTCGAAACCCTCGATGCGGTCTTCGTGCTGCACAGCCCCAACAAGGCGCTGGGGCTGACCGGCGTGCGCGGTGCTTACGCCGTGGCGCCCCTCGCTGCCGCCTACGACAGCGAGGCGCTGTGCCAAGCCCTGGAGGCAGCCGCGCCGTCATGGCCGCTGTCGGCGCAGTCGGAGGCGATGCTCCTGAGCTGGTCCACGCCTGCGGCCCAGGCCTGGGTCGCGCACTCGCTCGACACGCTGGCAGCGTGGAAGTCCGACCTGCAGCGCCGCCTCACGGAACGTGGTTTCTCGCTGCGGCCCAGCGTCACGCCCTTTTTCATCACGCGCCCGCCGCAGCCGCTGGACCTGTCGAGCCTGCGCGCCGAGGGCCTTGCCGTGCGTGACACCGCCTCGTTCGGCCTGCCGGGCTGCTGGCGCGTCTCGGCCCAGCCGCCGCATGCACAGGAGGCGCTGATGCGTGGCATCGACGCCGCCCAGCGGAACGCCGCATGAAGATCGCCCTGATGGTCTGGGGTGCCAGCAGCGGCGCGGGCAAGAGCCTGCTGGCCACCGCCTTGTGCCGCTGGGCAACGCGCGAGGGCCTGGACGTGGCGCCCTTCAAGGCGCAGAACATGAGCAACAACGCGCGCGTCGTGCCGGTGCATGCCGATGGTCTCACGGACGGCGGGGGCGCCCTGGGCGAGATCGGCTCGGCCCAGTACTTCCAGGCCCTGGCCGCGCGCGTGCCGCCGCACGTCGACATGAACCCGGTGCTGCTCAAGCCCGAGCGCGACACGGCCAGCCAGGTGGTGCTGCAGGGCCAAGCCAACGCCGCCCTCTCGCGCATGGGCTGGCGCGAACGCAGCGCCTTGCTGGCCACGGCGGCACGGGACAGCTTCGTGCGGCTGGCCGCGCGGCACGACGCCATCGTCATTGAAGGCGCAGGCTCACCGGCCGAGATCAACCTGGCGCCGCAGGACTACGTGAACCTGGGCACTGCGCGCTGGGCGCGCGATCTTGCCGGCGCGAGGGGCCGCCTGCGCGCGCTGCTGGTCGCCGACATCGACCGCGGCGGTGCCTTCGCCCACCTGCACGGCACCTGGGCGCTGCTGCCCGACGACCTGCGCCCGGCGCTGACGGGCTTCGTGCTCAACAAGTTCCGCGGCGATGCGGCCTTGCTCGCGCCAGGCCCCGAGCAGCTGCAGGCCCTGACCGGCGTGCCGCTGCTGGGCGTGCTGCCGATGAAGCGCGACCACGGGCTGCCCGAAGAAGACGGCCTGTACGCGGCTCCAACCGGCGGCGGATCGGGCCCGCGCATCGCCATCGTCGCCTGGCCGCACCTGAGCAACCTCGACGAGTTCCAGTCGCTGGCCGGTGCCGCGGCGCCGCGCTGGGTGCGCAGCGCCGCAGAATTGGACGGCTCTGACTGCGTCGTGCTGCCAGGTTCCAAGCAGGTCAGCGGCGACCTCGCCTGGCTGCGCGCCCAGGGGCTGGACCGCGCCATCGTCGCGCACGCCCACGCCGGCCGGCCGGTACTGGGCATCTGCGGCGGGCTGCAGATGCTGGGGCGGGTGCTCGACGACCCTGAGGGCGTGGACGGCGAGGCCTACGGCCCGCTGCCCGGCCTGGGCCTGCTGCC
>NZ_AZSN01000051.1:0-24918 GCF_000576225.1 Methylibium sp. T29-B
CCGCAGCGGCGGCGGCCGTCGAGTTCGCGTTGCCGCCCGACGCCGCGCCTCGCGTGGCCGCGCTGGTGCGGGCGGTGCTGGGCAGTGCGGCCTGTGCACGCTTCTTCGACCCGGAGGCGTTGCACTGGTCGGGCAACGAGGTGGCGATCGCATGGCGCGGCGCCGCGTTGCGCATCGATCGGCTGGTGGCATTGCACACGCCCGCAGGCCCGGAGTGGTGGGTGCTCGACTACAAGCTGCAGCACGCACCGCAGGCGATCGAGGCCTACCGGGAACAACTGGCCGGCTACCGCGAGGCCGTGCAGTCCCTGCAGGGGGGCGAGAGCGTGCGTGCGGCCTTCATCACCGCGGCCGGCGAGGTGATCGAACTCTAGGGCCCGCTGCGCGAGGCTGATGGCTCGTGCGGAAGCTTCGTTGGCGGGAGTGCCTGTGCTGCGGCCTGGCCGGCGCGCATTGCGCCCTCGAGCGTGGCGGGGTAGGGCCCATCGATGTAATCACCCGCGGCGAGCAATCCCGGCGCGATGCTGCCGCCCGGGCGCCGCAGACCGGGCGTGCAGAGGAAGGTGGCGCGCTTCTCGCTGAGCACCCGCAGCAGCCGGGGCTCGCTCGGCAGGCAGCGGCCGAGCTGCGCTGTGGCCTGCAGACGCACCGCCTCGGCCGTGGCGTCGAGCCCGCGCACGACGGCGTCGGCCGCGCCGCTGATGACGAAGGCCAGCGTGCCGGTTGCGCCCGGTTCGCGTGCCGGGTCACGCAGCTGGCCGAGATCGAACACGTATTGCGCCGGCGACACGGCGTCGCGCGCGTCCAGGGCGAGCATCGGCGCCGGGAGCCGGGCTCCGGATGCGTGCAGCAGCACGGTGACGATCGGTTCGTAGCGCAGCGCGGCGGCCAGATCGGCCCAGGCCGGCGCATGCGGCGCGGCGAGGCGGGCGGCCTCGACGGCGCTGCAGGCCAGCACCACGCGGTCGAATCGCTCGCCATCGACCTGCCAGCCGCCGGTGTCGGGGGCGATCGCGTTCACGCGCCGTCCGGTGTGCAGCACCGCGTCGCGGGTGCGCAGCCACGTTGCGGCGGCGTCGGGCCACAGCGCGCCGAGGTCCACGCGCGGCAGCAGCAGGTCCGAGGCGCCGGGGCCGGCGAACAGTGCGTCCCGCAGCACGCGCAGGAACACCTGCGCGCTCGCCTGCTGCGCCGGCGTGTTGAGCGCGGCGACGCACAGCGGTTCGATCAGGGCTCGGCGCAGCGTGGCGGGCAACGAGGCCGTGAGGTCCGCGACCGTCAGGCGTTCGTCGCAACGGAAGCCGCGCAGCAGCCATCCGCCGGTCGTGCACAGCAGCGCCATCCGCTCGCGCAGCGACCAGCCCCGGGCAGACAGCACGCCGCGCACGAAGCCGGGCAGCGCCGGCCCGCGCGGCAGGGACAGGCCATGTCCTTGCGCATCGATCAGGGTGAGGGGTCTGCGCTGCAAGACCGTGCGCTCATCGACCCCGACCGTCCGCAGCAGCGACAGCGTCGCGCTGTATGCGCCGATCAGGATGTGCTGGCCGTTGTCGAGCGCCAGGCCGTCGACCGACGCGGGCAGGCGCCGCGCGCGACCGCCCAGCGACGGCGCCATCTCGCCAGCGTGACCTGGTGGCCGAGCGCGCTCGCCTCGACCGCTGCGGCCAGCCCGGCCCATCCGCCCCCGACGATCGCAACCCGCAGCGCCGACGTCATGCGAACACTTCGGTGATGGGGTCTAACCAGCCACCCTCAGGAGGAAAACCGAGGCCATCGCGCAGACGCCGCGGATCCGGCTTCGCCGGTCCGCCAGCGTCGCCCCCTGGGGGGGAGCGGCGCAGCCGCAACGGGGGGTCACCTTTCACGCCAGTTGGTTTTCCACGCCAGCCACAGCTTGCGCAGCGGGGTCAGCGCGGTGCGCTGGTGCAGCACCTGGAAGCCGGTGGCCTCGATCTCGCGCAGCAGCGTGCGGTAGATCTCCGCCATCATCAGGCCTGGCCGCTGTGCACGGCGCTCGTCGGCGGGCAGCGCCGCGAACGCCTCGTCGTAGGACCGGTGCGCGCGCTCGGCCTGGAACTTCATCAGCGAGGTGAAGCGCTCGCTGTAGCCCCAGGGCGCCTCGCGCTTGAGCAGCTCGTGCGCCTTCACGTCGAAGCGCTGCAACTCGCTCACCGGCAGGTAGATGCGGCCGCGGCGCGCATCGTCGCCGACGTCGCGGATGATGTTGGTGAGCTGGAAGGCGCGGCCCAGGGTGTGGGCATAGCGTCGCGTGCCCTCGCTCAGCGGGCGCCCGGGCTCGCAGCCGAAGATGCTGGCAGCGACCTCGCCGACCACGCCGGCCACCAGGTGGCAGTAGCGTTGCAGCGTCACGTCGTCGAGGTAGCGCGTCTGGGTGAGGTCCATCTCGCAGCCGTCGATCACGGCGCTCAGGTGCTCGGCACGGATGCCGTAGTCGGCCACGTGCGGCATCAGGGCCTGCAGGACCGGGTGGTGCGCCTGACCGGCGAAGGCCTCGGCCACCTCCTTGCGCCACCAGGCCAGCTTGGTGGCCGCGACGCCGGGGTCGGAGACTTCGTCGACGACATCGTCGACCTCGCGGCAGAACGCGTAGAACGCGGTGATGGCGGCGCGGCGCGCCGGTGGCAGGAACAGGAAGGCGTAGTAGAAGCTCGACCCGCTCGCAGCGGCCTTGTCCTGCACGTACTGTTGGGGCGTCATGGGGCGAGGGCGGGGCGGGCGAGTCGGTGCGGTGATTCAGGAGATTGTCACATCGGCCGCGGGCCGCACCGTGCTCCGTCAGGCGCGTGCACGCATGCGGAAGGCGCGCCAGGCGATCAGCGGTCCGTCCAGCGCCCGCAGCCGCGGCCGCCGGCGCAGCGTGGCGAACTGCAGGGCCTCGATCTTGTCGACGATGCGCAGGCCGCCCTGCACCACGCCGCGCAGTTCCCAGCCGGCCCGGCCCGGCAGCCGGTGGACCAGCGGCGCGCCGCTCAGCATCAGCCCGCGCGTCCAGGCGCATTGCGCCTGCACCAGTGCCCGGCTGGCGACGCTGTCGTGCTGCAGGAACAGCGCGGCCTCGTCGACGCGTGGGCAGCGCACTGGTCGAGCGGAATGTAGAGCCGGCCGCGCGGCAGGTCGATGCTCAGGTCCTGCCAGAAATTGATGAGCTGCAGCGCGCTGCAGATCGCATCGGAGCGCTGCAGGCTGTCAGCGTCCTGCACGCCGTACAGGTGCAGCAGCAGCCGTCCCACTGGATTGGCCGAGCGGCGGCAGTAGTCCAGCAGTTCGGCGCGGTCGGAGTAGCGGGTCTGGACCACGTCCTGCACGAAGGCGTCGAGCAGATCCTCCAGCAGCGGCAGCGGCAACGCGTGCTTCGCGATCGCGACGGACAGCGGCTCGAACACGGCGGCCCAGCGTGGCGAGACCGCCGCGCCGGCGGCGACGGCATGCAAGTCGGCGCGGTAAGCCGCCAGGTCGGCGAGCCGCTGCGCGGCGGGCGCATCGCCCTCGTCGGCCAGATCGTCCGCCGTGCGGGCGTAGTGGTAGATCGCCGTCACGGCCGGCCGCAGGGCCGGTGGGCAGAGCAGCGAGGCGACAGGAAAGTTCTCGTAGTGATCGACGCTCATCGGGGCCTGCATGCTGGCGTGCGGCCGCATTGTCCACGCCGGCGGCGCGCAGTGAGCCGGGACGGACGTCGCGTTGACAGGCCCTGCGACCGACCCGTATATTACTGACCAGTCGGTCATTAAATCTTCCGGAGCTCCGTTCCACGGCGCCGGGAGTCCATTCCCGTCCCGTCCACCTGACGTTCAAGGGTTCGACATGCGCCTGCCGTTCTCTCGCCGCGTCCGCCTCGCCGTGATGCCGCTGTGTGCCCTGTTCCTGCTGGCCTGTTCGAGGCACGAGCCGGCGCCCGAGCCGGTGCGCGCCGTCCGCACGCTCACCGCTGCGGGCGACGTGGCCGGCGGTCGCTACGAGTTCGCCGCCGAGGTGAAGGCGCGCATCGAGTCGCGGCTCGGCTTTCGTGTCGGTGGCAAGATCCTGCGGCGCGATGTCGATCTGGGCGACAGCGTCAAGGCCGGCCAGGTGCTCGCTCGGCTCGATCCCCGCGATCTGCGGCTCGGCGAAGACAGTGCGCGTGCGGCCCTGTCGTCGGCGCAGGCCAGCCATGACCTCGCCGCGGCCGACCACCGGCGCTACCAGGAACTGCTGGCCCGGGGCTTCATCAGTGCAGCCGAGCTCGAGCGTCGCGACGCCACGCTGAAGGCGGCGCGCGCCGCGCTCGACCAGGCCCGTGCCCAGTCGGCCGTGCAGGGCAACCAGGCCGACTATGCGGTGCTGCGGGCCGATGCGGCGGGCGTCATCACGGCGGTGGAGGCCGAGCCCGGCCAGGTGATGGCGGCTGGGGCGGCCGTGCTGCGACTGGCCCAGGACGGGCCACGCGACGCGGTGTTCTCGATCCCCGAGGACAAGCTGGCGCTGGTGCGGGCGCTGGTAGGCAAGCCCGGCGCGGTGAAGGTCCAGCTCTGGGGTTCGTCGGAGTTGCTGCCGGCGACCGTGCGCGAGATCGCCGCGGCCACCGATGCCGCCACGCGCACCTTCTTGGTCAAGGCGGACGTGGGGCGTGCCGAGGTCAAGCTCGGACAGACGGCGGCGGTGATGATCGAGACGCCTCGGATCGCCGGCGTCATCAAGCTGCCTCTCAGCGCGCTGGTGGAATTGCAGGGCAAGACCTCAGTATGGCTGCTCGATGCGCAGAGCATGACGGTGCGGGCCCAGCCGGTGCAGGCCAGCGGCGCCGAGGGCAATGCGGTCATCGTGACGGCCGGCCTGGTGCCGGGCCAGGAGGTGGTGACTGCCGGCGTCCACCTGCTGACTCCGGGCCAGAAGGTCAAGCGCTACGCCGAGCCGGGCGCGGCCGCCGCCGCCGCGTCGGCCGTGACCGCGGTGACTCACTGAGTCCGAGGCCGTGATGGACGCACCCGCTGCCGATCGCTTCAATGTCTCGCGCTGGGCACTCGAGCATGCCGCGCTGACACGCTACCTGATGGTGGTGCTGATGGTGCTGGGCTTCGTGGCCTACTTTCAGCTGGGACAGGACGAGGATCCTCCGTTCACCTTCCGCGTGATGGTGGTGCAGGCCTTCTGGCCCGGTGCGACCGCGCAGCAGATGGCCGAGCAGGTGACCGACAAGATCGAGCGCACGCTGCAGGAGGTGCCCTATGCCGACAAGATTCGCAGCTACACCAAGCCCGGCGAGTCGCTGACGCTGCTGCAGATCAAGGACTCGTCGCCGGCGCGCGAGGTACCCAACGTCTGGTACCAGGCGCGCAAGAAGCTGGGCGACGCGCGCGGCCAGTTGCCCTCCGGCGTGCAGGGCCCGTTCTTCAATGACGAGTTCGGCGACGTCTATGGCTCGATCTACGCGCTGACGGCCGATGGCTTCAGCGACGAGGAGCTGCGCCAGCATGCCGAGTCGCTGCGCACACGGCTGCTGCGGGTGCCCGACGTGGCGAAGGTCGAGCTGTTCGGCGTGCAGGCCGAGAAGGTGTACGTCGAGATCCCGCAGAAGCGGCTGGTGCAGCTGGGCATCGACCTGAACGCGGTACTGGCCCAGCTGGGCGCGCAGAACGCGGTGGAGGGCGCGGGCGCCTTCCACGTCGCCGGGCAGACGGTGCAGGTGCGCATCGGCGGTCAGTTCAACTCGATCGACGAACTGCGCGCCTTCCCGATCCGCGCGGTCAATGCGAGCACCGGCGCGGCCAGCAGCCTGCGGCTCGGCGACATCGCGACCATCCAGCGCGCCTACGTGGACCCGCCGAGCATCAAGGTTCGCCACCAGGGACGCCCGGTGATCGCGCTGGGCATCTCGATGTCGCGCGGTGGCGACATCATCGAGCTCGGCAAGAACCTGCAAGCGGCCACCGCGAAGATCCAGGCCGACCTGCCGATGGGTGTGGAGCTGTCTCAGATCCAGGACCAGCCGCAGGCGGTGTCGCGTTCGGTGGGCGAGTTCGTTCGGGTGCTGATCGAGGCGGTGGTGGTCGTGTTGGCGGTGAGCTTCATCGCGCTGGGCCTGCACTCCAGGCCGCTGCGCATCGACGTGCGACCCGGGCTGGTGGTGGCCATCACGATTCCGCTCGTTCTGGCGATCACCTTCATCACGATGTACTACTGGAGCGTGGGCCTGCACAAGATCTCGCTCGGCGCGCTGATCATCGCGCTGGGCCTGCTGGTCGACGACGCCATCATCGCCGTCGAGATGATGGTGAGGAAGCTCGAGGAGGGCTACGACAAGGTCCGCGCCGCCACCTTCGCCTACGAACTGACCGCGAAGCCGATGCTGACCGGCACGCTCATCACCGCCGCCGGCTTCCTGCCGATCGGGCTGGCGAAGTCGGTGACGGGCGAGTACACGTTCGCGATCTTCGCCGTGACCACGGCAGCGCTGCTGATTTCCTGGGCGGTGTCGGTGTACTTCGTGCCCTACCTCGGACTGCTGCTGCTCAAGGCCAGGCCGCACACGGCGGGCGAGGCCGCGCACGAGCTGTTCGACACACCGTTCTACACGCGCTTTCGGGCGCTCCTCAACTGGTGCGTGGCGCACCGCTGGCTGACCATCGGCGTGACGCTGCTGGTGTTTGCGCTCGGCATCGTCGGCATGGGGCGGGTGCAGCAGCAGTTCTTCCCCGACTCGAGCCGCCCGGAGATCCTGGTCGACCTGTGGCTGCCGGAGGGCGCCTCCTATGCGGCCAGCGAGGACGTTGCCAGGCGCTTCGAGGCCCGCCTGATGCGCGAGCCCGGGGTCCAAGCCGTGACCACCTGGGTCGGTTCGGGTGTGCCGCGCTTCTACCTGCCGCTCGACTTCGTGTTTCCGCAGACCAATGTGTCGCAGTTCATCCTGCTGCCCAAGGACCTGGCGGTGCGCGAGACGCTGCGCCAGAAGCTACCGGCGCTGCTGGCCGAAGAATTCCCTGAGGTGCGCGGGCGGGTCAAGTTGCTGCCCAACGGGCCGCCGGTGCCCTATCCGGTGCAGTTCCGGGTGATCGGCGACGACGTCCAGGCGGTGCGGCAGTGGGCCGACGAGGCCAAGGCCATCCTGCGCGGCAACGCCAGCATGCGCGGCGTCAACGACAACTGGAACGAGTCGGTGAAGGTGCTGCACCTCGAGGTGGACCAGGACAAGGCCCGCGCGCTCGGCGTCACCAGCCAGGCCATCGCCCAGGCCTCGCGCACGGTGCTGACCGGCAGCACGGTGGGCCAGTACCGCGAGGGCGACCGGCTGATCGACATCGTGCTGCGCCAGCCGGCCGACGAGCGCAACGCGCTCACCGACCTGGCCAATGGCTACGTCCCGACCACTAGTGGCCGCTCGATCCCCCTGGCCCAGATCGCCAAGGTCGGTTTCACCTGGGAGCCGGGCGTGCTGTGGCGAGAGGGGCGGCATTACGCCGTCACCGTGCAGGGCGACGTGGCCGAAGGCCTGCAGGGCGCCACCGTGACGGCGCAGCTGTGGCCACAGCTCGAACAGCTGAGCCGGCGCATGCCGCCGGGCTACACGATCGAGATCGCCGGCGCGGTGGAAGAGAGCAGCAAGGGCCAGGGGTCGATCGCCGCCGGGGCGCCACTGATGCTGTTCATCATGTTCACGCTGCTGATGCTGCAGCTGCACAGCTTCAGCCGCGCGGTGCTCGTGTTCCTGACCGGTCCGCTGGGCATTGCCGGGGTGGCGGCCGCGCTGCTGCTGCTGGGGCGGCCGTTCGGCTTCGTCGCATTGCTGGGTGTGATCGCGCTGAGCGGCATGATCATGCGCAACTCGGTGATCCTGATCGACCAGATCGAGCAGGATCGCGCCCGTGGCATCCCGGCCTGGACGGCCATCGTGGAGTCGGCGGTGCGGCGCTTCCGCCCGATCGTGCTGACGGCCGCCGCCGCGGTGCTGGCGATGATCCCGCTGACCCGCAGCGTGTTCTGGGGGCCGATGGCGGTGGCGATCATGGGCGGGCTGATCGTCGCCACCGCACTGACGTTGCTGGCCCTGCCGGCGATGTATGCGGCGTGGTTCAGGGTCCGGCGCCCCGAACTGGAAGCCGGCTAAAATCTCCGGTCGTCCGAATCGGGGCCCCGGCGAAGCGGTGCACCGAACTCGACCGAACTCGACGACAAGGGCCGGCGGGCCCTTGTTCAATTTCCAGCGCGGGTGGCGAAATTGGTAGACGCACCAGGTTTAGGTCCTGACGCCCGCAAGGGTGTGCGGGTTCGAGTCCCGCCCCGCGCACCACACGCATCCTTCAGTCCAGCGAGAGAGTACAGATCATGGCTGTCACCGTCGAAACCCTCGAGAAGCTCGAGCGCCGCATCACCCTCATCCTGTCGGCCGACACGATCAAGAACGAGGTCGAAACGCGCCTGAAGCGCCTCGCCAAGACGGTCAAGGCCGACGGCTTCCGCCCCGGCAAGGTGCCGATGAGCGTGGTGGCGCAACGCTATGGCTACTCGGTCCAGTACGAGGTGATGAACGACAAGGTCGGCGAGGCCTTCAGCAAGGCCGCCAACGAGGCGCAGCTGCGCGTCGCCGGCGCGCCGCGTATCTCCGAGAAGGAAGGTGCGCCCGAAGGCGAGCTGGCCTTCGATGCGACCTTCGAGGTCTATCCGGACGTGAAGATCGGCGACCTGTCGGCCACCGAGATCGACCGCGTGAGCACCGAGGTGACCGATGCCGCGATCGACAAGACACTGGACATCCTGCGCAAGCAGCGCCGCACCTTCGCGCAGCGCGCGGCGAGCGAAGGCGCGGTCGACGACGATCGCGTGACGATCGACTTCGAGGGCAAGATCGACGGGGTGCCGTTCGACGGTGGCAAGGCCGAGGGGTTCCAGTTCATCCTTGGCGAAGGCCGCATGCTGGAGGCCTTCGAGAAGGCGGTGCGCGGTATGAAGACCGGCGAGTCCAAGACCTTCCCGCTGCAGTTCCCCGACGACTACCAGGGCAAGGAAGTGGCCGGCAAGGAGGCTGACTTCCTGGTGACGCTGACCAAGATCGAGGCACAGCACCTGCCGGAGGTCGACGAGGCGTTCGCGCAGTCGTTGGGGATCCAGGATCCGACCCTCGAAGGCCTGCGCGCCGACATCCGCAAGAACCTCGAGCGCGAGGTCAAGAACCGCCTGATCGCCCGCAACAAGTCGGCGGTGATGGAGGCCCTGATCAAGGTGGCCGACCTCGACCTGCCGAAGGCGCTGGTGCAGAACGAGACCGATCGCATGATCGAGGGCGCCCGCGCCGACCTGAAGCAGCGTGGCATCAAGGACGCCGACAAGGCGCCGATCCCCGCCGAGATCTTCCACGAACAGGCCGAGCGGCGAGTGCGCCTGGGCCTGGTGGTGGCGGAGCTGGTGCGCACGAACCAGCTGCAGGCCAAGGGCGAGCAGATCGGGGCGCACATCGAGGAGATGGCGCTGAGCTACGAGAAGCCCGAGGAGGTCCGCCGTTGGTACTTCGGCGACCGGCAGCGCCTGGCCGAGGTCGAGGCCCTGGTGGTCGAGAACAACGTCACCGAGTTCGTGCTGTCGAAGGCCAAGGTCAGCGACAAGCAGCTGCCGTTCGACGAGTTGATGGTCTGACCCGGCAACGCTGTCTCCGAAGGCGCCGTGCCGCGAGGCCGGCGCCTTCTTGCCATCTCTCGAGGCTTGCTCTTGACGCGACATAATCAAGCCGCATCTGAAGCAGGTCGTCGAATCAAGGAGTGCCATGAGCGCGCTGGAAACACAGAATCTGGGCATGGTGCCCGTCGTCATCGAGCAGTCGGGCCGCGGCGAACGCGCCTACGACATCTACAGCCGTCTGCTGCGCGAGCGCGTGATCTTCCTGGTCGGTCCAGTCAACGACCAGACCGCCAATCTGGTGGTGGCGCAGCTGCTGTTCCTGGAGAGCGAAAACCCCGACAAGGACATCTCGCTGTACATCAACTCCCCGGGCGGCTCGGTCAGCGCCGGTCTGTCGATCTTCGACACCATGCAGTTCATCAAGCCCGACGTGTCGACGCTGTGCATGGGCATCGCGGCGAGCATGGGGGCTTTCCTGCTGGCCGCCGGCGCCAAGGGCAAGCGCTTCGCGCTGCCGAACTCGCGCGTGATGATCCACCAGCTCGGGCGGGGCCCAGGGCCAGGCGACCGACATCGAGATCCAGGCGCGCGAGATCCTGAAGCTGCGCGAGAGCCTCAACGGCATCCTGGCCGAGCGCACCGGCCAGCCCCTGGAGAAGATCCGCGCGGACTCGGAGCGCGACTACTTCATGTCGGCCGAGGAAGCCACCGGCTACGGCCTGATCGACAAGGTGATTTCGCAGCGCGCCTGACCCGACTGGCCGGGTAACTGGGTGGGCAACGGGGCCTTTTTCGACACCAAGGCCCCGTTTTCTTTTCCCTTATCATTCTTGTCACTCCCCAGACGGCTCGTCCCATGCCCGAGAAAAAAGGCTCCTCCAGCGAAAAAGTGCTGTATTGCTCGTTCTGCGGGAAGAGTCAGCACGAGGTGAAGAAGCTCATCGCCGGCCCGTCGGTGTTCATCTGCGACGAGTGCATCGAACTCTGCAACGACATCATCCGTGACGAAGTGCCCGCGGAAAGCGGGGACGCGAAGGCAGCCAAGAGCGATCTGCCGGTACCCGGCGAGATCAAGGCCAGTCTGGATCAGTACGTGATCGGACAGGAGCCGGCCAAGCGCACGCTGGCCGTCGCGGTCTACAACCACTACAAGCGCCTCAAGCATGTGCAGGGCGTGGGCAAGAAGGAGGACGTGGAGCTCGCCAAGAGCAACATCCTGCTGATCGGCCCCACCGGTTCCGGCAAGACACTGCTGGCGCAGACGCTGGCGCGGCTGCTTAACGTGCCGTTCGTGATTGCCGATGCCACCACGCTGACCGAGGCCGGATACGTGGGCGAGGATGTCGAGAACATCATCCAGAAGCTGCTGCAGAACTGCAACTACGAGGTCGAGCGCGCGCAGCGCGGCATTGTCTACATCGACGAGATCGACAAGATCTCGCGCAAGGCCGACAACCCCTCCATCACGCGTGACGTGTCGGGCGAGGGTGTGCAGCAGGCGTTGCTCAAGCTCGTCGAGGGCACGATGGCCAGCGTGCCGCCGCAGGGCGGTCGCAAGCACCCGAACCAGGACTTCCTGCAGATCGACACCACCAACATCCTGTTCATCTGCGGCGGCGCCTTCGACGGCCTCGAGAAGGTGATCCAGAACCGCTCCGAGAAGTCGGGGATCGGCTTCGGCGCCAGCGTGCAGAGCAAGACCGAACGCAAGGTCAGCGAAGTGTTCCGCGAAGTCGAGCCCGAGGACCTGATCAAGTTCGGTTTGATTCCTGAGCTGGTCGGCCGCCTGCCGGTGGTCGCCACGCTGGGCGAGCTGACCGAGGACGCGATGGTGCAGATCCTCACCGAGCCGAAGAACGCGCTGGTCAAGCAGTACCAGAAGCTGTTCGCGATGGACGGCGTCGAGCTCGAGATCCGGCCGTCGGCGCTGACCGCCATCGCCCAGAAGGCGCTGGCCCGCAAGACCGGAGCGCGCGGGCTGCGCTCGATCATGGAGCACTCGCTGATGGACACCATGTTCGATCTGCCCACCATGGATGGCGTCCAGAAGGTCGTGCTCGACGAGCACACGATCGAAGAACACACCAAGCCGCTGCTGGTCTACCGCGAACAGAAGGCCAGCGCCTGAGGCCGTAGGCGCATCCGAGGCCGGCCCGTCACCGCTCCGCCTGCCACCGTCGCCGCCACCCCAGGCTCCCTTCTTGCAATTCCCCGCTCGGGCTCCATCTGAGCCTGAGAAAGAGAGGCCTCCATGTCCGGACATCCCGTTCTTCCCGCCGACCCGATCACGCTGCCGCTGTTGCCGCTGCGTGATGTGGTCGTGTTCCCTCACATGGTGATCCCGCTGTTCGTCGGCCGCCCCAAGTCCATCAAGGCGCTGGAAGCCGCGATGGAAGCCAGCCGCCAGATCATGCTCGTGGCTCAGAAGGCCGCCGGCAAGGACGAACCCAAGGCGGACGACATGTTCGACATCGGCTGCGTCTCGAGCATCCTGCAGATGCTGAAGCTGCCCGACGGCACGGTGAAGGTGCTGGTCGAGGGCATGCAGCGCGCCACCACCGTCAGCATTGACGACAGCGGCGAGTACTTCACCGCCGAAGTGGCCCCGATCCCGCCCGAGCAGGGAGCCTCGCCGGAAGTCGAGGCGCTGCGTCGTGCCGTGACGCAGCAGTTCGACCAGTACGTCAAGCTCAACAAGAAGATCCCGCCCGAGATCCTGACCTCGATCGCCGGCATCGACGACGCCGGCCGCCTGGCCGATACGATCGCCGCCCACCTGCCGCTCAAGCTCGAGAACAAGCAGGCCATCCTGGATCTCGACTCCGTGAACGCGCGGCTCGAGAAGCTGCTCGAGCAGCTCGAGCATGAGGTCGACATCCTGCAGGTCGAGAAGCGCATCCGCGGCCGCGTCAAGCGCCAGATGGAGAAGAGCCAGCGCGAGTACTACCTCAACGAGCAGGTCAAGGCGATCCAGAAGGAACTCGGCGAGGGCGAAGAAGGTGCGGATCTCGAGGAGCTCGAGAAGAAGATCATCGCCGCCAAGATGCCCAAGGACGCGCGCAAGAAGGCCGACGCTGAGCTGAAGAAGCTCAAGCTGATGTCGCCGATGTCGGCCGAGGCGACGGTGGTGCGCAACTACATCGACACCCTGGTCAACCTGCCCTGGGCGAAGAAGACCAAGATCAAGCACGACCTGCTCAATGCCGAGGACGTGCTCAACGAAGACCACTACGGCCTCGACAAGGTCAAGGACCGCATCCTCGAGTACCTCGCGGTGCAGGCGCGCGTGGACAAGGTCAAGGCGCCGATCCTGTGCCTGGTCGGCCCCCCGGGGGTCGGCAAGACCTCGCTCGGTCAGAGCGTGGCGCGCGCGACCGGACGCAAGTTCGTGCGCATGGCGCTAGGTGGCGTGCGCGACGAGGCCGAGATCCGCGGTCATCGCCGCACCTACATCGGCTCGATGCCTGGCAAGGTGCTGCAGAGCCTGACCAAGGTGGGCACGCGCAACCCGCTGTTCCTGCTCGACGAGATCGACAAGCTGGGCATGGACTTCCGCGGCGACCCGTCGTCGGCGCTGCTGGAAGTGCTCGATCCCGAGCAGAACCACACCTTCAGCGACCACTACATCGAGCTCGATTTCGACCTCAGCGACGTGATGTTCATCGCCACGTCGAACTCGATGAACATCCCGCCGGCGCTGCTGGACCGGATGGAGGTGATCCGTCTGTCCGGCTACACCGAGGACGAGAAGCTCAACATCGCGCAGAAGTACCTGCTGCCCAAGCAGTGCAAGAACAACGGCGTGAAGGAAGAGGAACTCGACGTCACGGAGAGCGCGCTACGCGGCATCATCCGCTACTACACGCGCGAAGCCGGTGTGCGCTCGCTCGAACGCGAGATCAGCAAGATCTGCCGCAAGGTGGTCAAGGGTCTGTCGCTGAAGAAGTACGCTGGCCGCGTCGTCGTCACCGACGAGAACCTCAACGACTTCCTGGGCGTCCGCAAGTTCGACTATGGCCGTGCCGAGAAGGAAGACCAGGTCGGCCAGGTGGTCGGTCTGGCGTGGACCGAGGTCGGCGGCGACCTGCTGACCATCGAGGCGGCGGTGATGCCCGGCAAGGGCAACATCATCCGCACCGGTTCGCTCGGCGACGTGATGAAGGAATCGGTCGAGGCGGCCCGTTCGGTGGTGCGCTCGCGCGCCCGTCGACTGGGCATCAAGGACGAGCTGTTCGAGAAGCGCGACATCCACATCCACGTGCCCGATGGCGCAACGCCGAAGGACGGGCCGAGCGCCGGTGCGGCGATGACGACGGCGTTCGTGTCGGCGCTGACCGGCATTCCGGTGCGCTCGGATGTCGCGATGACCGGCGAGATCACGCTGCGCGGCGAGGTCACGGCGATCGGCGGGCTCAAGGAAAAGCTGCTGGCGGCCCACCGTGGCGGCATCAAGACCGTGATGATCCCGGAAGAGAACGTCAAGGATCTCCAGGACATCCCCGAGAACGTCAAGAACCACCTCGAGATCGTGCCGGTGCGCTGGATCGACAAGGTGCTGGAGGTCGCACTCACGGCCCTGCCGCAGCCGCTGGTCGACGAGGAGCCCAAGCCCGAGACACCCAAGCCCGATGCGGCACCGGCGGCCGGCGGAGAAGTGATCAAGCATTGAGCCGGCGGGGCGGTGGCGTGCTTGCGTCACCGCGACTGCTTCGGCTATACTGCGAGGCTCGCAACGAAGCGATTCCTTGCGAGACGGTCAGTGAAAAGCGTGCGGGAATAGCTCAGTTGGTAGAGCGCAACCTTGCCAAGGTTGAGGTCGCGAGTTCGAGCCTCGTTTCCCGCTCCAGTCTTGTGATGAAAGGGAAGCTCATGCTTCCCTTTTTCGTCAGCGGTTTGTTGTCAGGATCGCTGGTGTGGTCGAGCGACTCCAGGGCGCGGTAGCAAAGCGGTTATGCAGCGGATTGCAAATCCGTCCAGGGCGGTTCGACTCCGCCCCGCGCCTCCAGTCTCCGCACGGCGGCCTCGTGCTTCCTCATCGCCTCGCGCCAGCGGGGCGTTTTTGTTTCCGGCCTCCTGTGCGGCGCTACCATCCGCTCGGGCCTCGATGGCGAAATTGGCAGACGCAGCGGACTTGAAATCAATTTGAGCGCCCGCGCGGAAACGCGCGGGATGAATCCCGTCAAATTCGGAGAACCCCCTGCGGTGCGTTATGCATCGCGAGGCAACGCCGAGCCAAGCCGCAGCCGGGCCGGGGCGGAAGGTGTAGAGAGCGGACGGCGGGCACCTAAGGCGCAAGCGATGGTGAAGGCGCGCTCCAGACCCCGAACGTGTACAGCGCTGGCTGCGCGCGGCGGCGAAAGCCGTAGCAGGTAAGAAAATCCGCCGGACCCTGACCGGTCCATCCCGGTTCGATCCCGGGTCGAGGCACCACCGAGCCCCCTGCGGGCGGCTTTGCCGTCCGCCGTGCGGCGTTTCGCGCACGCGTGTGCCTCGCCTCAGACCGCCGGGAGTTGTCGCGTCTCGACCTCGAAGTCCAGCCACCGGCCTGCGACCAGTGTCAGCGTCGCCAGGTCGCCGGTGGTCCACAGCCGGGCGGGCCGGGCGGCGGCCTGTACGTCGGCGGACCGCAGGCCGACGATGAGCTGCTGCACGCGTCGCGCCACGGCGTCGGCCGTGTCCACCAGCTGAACCCCAGCGCCGAGCGCCCGCTGGATGTGCTGCGCCACGAACGGATAGTGCGTGCAGCCCAGTACCACGGTGTCGACCGCCGCCTCGCGCAGTGGGGCCGTGTACCGGTCCACCAGGGCCAGCACCTCAGCGCTGTTGGCATCGCCGGCCTCGATCGCGTGCGCAAGACCGGCGCAGGCCTGCAGATGGAGCTGGGCCCCCTGCGCATGCGAACTGACGAGCCGACGGAACTTGTCGCTGGCCAGCGTGCCGCGCGTCGCCATCACGCCGATGCGGCCGCTGCGGCTCAGTGCGATAGCGGGCTTGATGCCGGGTTCGACCCCGACGAACTGCACGTCGGCATGCTCTTCGCGCAGCGCGCGGACCGCCGCGGCAGTGGCGGTGTTGCAGGCCACCACGATGAGCTGAGCGCCTTCGCGCAGCAGGTGGGCGGTCAGCACGCGCGAGCGCTCGATCACGTAGCCTTCGTCGCGCTCCCCGTACGGAGCGAACCCCGAGTCCGCGACGTACAGCAGGCGCGAATGCGGCAGGTGGCGGTGCAGTGCGCGCAACACCGACAGCCCGCCGACGCCGGAATCGAACACGCCGATGCAGGCGGCAGAGGGGCGGTCGTCCAGCGGCGCGGCGGTGTTCGTCATGGGCGCGCGAGTCTAGCAAGTGGCCGGATCGCGCAGTTCGGCGCCCTTCATTGACGCCATCGGACATGTCTGACCGGTGTGGCGATCGGTATCATTCCGCCGAAACCGAACGATCGTGCTTTTTTGCGGGGCGCCGTCCGGGTCGGGCAGGTGGGCTCCATAGAATCGCAGCGCAGGTTTGCATCAATTCCGGAGAAGATCGAATGAAGGCACTGGTCGCCGTGAAGCGCGTGGTGGACTACAACGTGAAGGTTCGCGTGAAGAGCGACGGCACGGGAGTGGACACCGCGAACGTCAAGATGAGCATGAACCCGTTCGACGAGATTGCCGTCGAAGAAGCGGTCCGGCTCAAGGAGAAGGGTGCGGTCAGCGAGGTCATCGCCGTCTCCTGCGGCGTCACCCAGTGCCAGGAGACCCTGCGCACCGCGATGGCCATCGGCGCCGACCGCGCCATCCTCGTCGAGTGCACCGAAGAGCTCCAGCCACTGGCGGTGGCCAAGCTCCTGAAGGCCCTGGCCGACAAGGAACAGCCTCAGCTCGTCATCCTCGGCAAGCAGGCCATCGACGACGACTGCAACCAGACTGGCCAGATGCTCGCCGCGCTCGCCGGCTGGCCCCAGGCCACCTTCGCCAGCAAGGTCGAGATCCTCGACGGTCGGGCGCAAGTCACCCGCGAGGTCGACGGCGGCCTGGAGACCGTCTCGGTCGCGCTGCCGGCGGTGGTCACGACCGACCTGCGCCTGAACGAGCCGCGCTACGTCACCCTGCCCAACATCATGAAGGCCAAGAAGAAGACCCTCGAGGTCCTCAAGCCGGCCGACCTGGGCATCGACGTCACTCCGCGCCTCAAGACCCTCAAGGTCAGCGAGCCGCCCAAGCGCGGCGCCGGCATCAAGGTGCCCGACGTCGCCACCCTCGTGGCCAAGCTCAAGACCGAAGCCAAGGTGATCTGATCATGACCACACTCGTCATCGCCGAACACGACCACGGCAGCCTCAAGGGCGCCACCCTCAACACCGTCACCGCCGCGCTGCAATGCGGCGGCGAGGTCCACGTGCTGGTCGCCGGCCACCAGGCCGCCGCGGCGGCGCAGGCGGCCGCGCAGATCGCCGGCGTGACCAAGGTGCTGCACGCCGACGCGCCCCAGCTCGCCGAGCAACTCGCCGAGACCGTGGCGGCGCAGGTGCTGGCCCTGGCCGGCGCCTACAGCCACCTGCTGTTCCCGGCCACGGCCCACGGCAAGAACGTCGCGCCGCGCGTCGCAGCGCTGCTCGATGTCGCGCAGGTCAGCGACGTCACCCGCGTCGACAGCCCCGACACCTTCGAACGGCCCATCTACGCCGGCAACGCGATCGCCGTGGTGCAGAGCAGCGACAAGGTGAAGGTCCTGACCGTGCGCACCACCGGCTTCGACGCCGCGGGCACGGGTGGCAGCGCGCCGGTGGAGAGCGTGGCGCCGGTGGCCGACGGCGGCAGCAGCCGCTTCGTCGGCCGCGAAGTCACCAAGAGCGACCGGCCCGAACTCACCGCGGCCAAGATCATCGTCAGCGGCGGCCGGGCGCTGGGCAGCAGCGACAAGTTCAACGAGGTGCTCACGCCGCTGGCCGACAAGCTCGGCGCGGCGTTGGGGGCCAGCCGTGCGGCGGTCGATGCCGGCTACGCGCCCAACGATTGGCAGGTCGGGCAGACCGGCAAGATCGTCGCGCCCAGCCTGTACATCGCCGCCGGCATCTCCGGGGCCATCCAGCACCTCGCGGGCATGAAGGACTCCAAGGTGATCGTCGCGATCAACAAGGACCCCGAGGCCCCGATCTTCAGCGTCGCCGACTACGGCCTCGAGGCCGATCTGTTCGAGGCCGTGCCGGAGCTGGTCCGGCAGCTCTGAGGTCGACCGCATTCCCCACCCCGGCATCCGAACGCGACGAACCGCGTCCGGGCGCCTCTTCGAGCCGACAGAAGCTCGGCCTTCCAGGAGACACGTCATGAGCTACCAGGCCCCCGTCAAGGACATGCTGTTCTGCATGCAGGAACTCGCGGCGCTCGAGGAAGTGGCCAGGTTGCCTGGCTTCGAGGACGCCGGCATCGACACGGCCCAGGCCGTGCTCGAGGAGTGCGCCAAGTTCAACGAGGGGGTGGTGGCGCCGCTCAACTGGGAAGGGGACAAGCAGCCCTCGTCCTGGAAGGACGGTCGTGTCACCACGACGCCGGGCTTCAAGGAGGCCTTCCGCGGGTTCGTCGAGGGTGGCTGGCAGGGGCTGCAGCATTCGGTCGACTTCGGCGGGCAGGGTCTGCCCAAGACCATTGGCTCGGCCTGCGGCGAGATGCTCAACAGCGCCAACCTCAGCTTCGCGCTGTGTCCCTTGCTGACCGACGGCTGCATCGAGGCGCTGCTGACCGCCGGCTCCGAGGCGCAGCAGCAGACCTACATCCCGAAGATGATCTCCGGCCAGTGGACCGGTACGATGAACCTGACCGAGCCGCAGGCCGGCTCCGACCTCGCGCTGGTGCGCACGCGCGCCGAGCCGCAGCCTGATGGCAGCTTCAAGCTGTTCGGTACCAAGATCTTCATCACCTACGGTGAGCACGACATGGCCGAGAACATCGTCCATCTGGTGCTGGCCCGCGTCAGCGGCGCGCCGGAGGGCGTGAAGGGCATCTCGCTGTTCATCGTGCCCAAGTTCCTCGTCAAGGCCGATGGTTCGCTTGGCGAGCGCAACGACGTGCACTGCGTCAGCATCGAGCACAAGCTGGGCATCAAGGCCAGCCCGACCGCGGTGCTGCAGTACGGCGACCACGGTGGCGCGGTGGGCTACCTGGTCGGGCAGGAGAACCGCGGCCTCGAGTACATGTTCATCATGATGAACGCGGCCCGCTATGCCGTCGGAGTGCAGGGCATCGCGGTCGCCGAGCGCGCCTACCAGAAGGCCGTCGCCTATGCGAAGGACCGCGTGCAGAGCCGCCCGGTCGACGGCTCGGTGCGCGGCAGCGCACCGATCATCCACCACCCCGACGTGCGCCGCATGCTGATGACGATGCGGTCGCACACCGAAGGCTGCCGCGCAATGGCGATCGTCGCTGCCGCCGCCTACGACGCGGCGCATGCCCACCCCGATGCCGAGGTGCGGGCGCAGAACGAGGCCTTCTACGAATTCATGGTGCCGCTGGTCAAGGGTTACAGCACCGAGATGAGCGTCGAGGTTGCGAGCCTGGGCGTGCAGGTGCATGGCGGCATGGGCTACATCGAGGAGACCGGCGCGGCGCAGTACTACCGCGACGCCAAGATCCTCACCATCTACGAAGGCACCACCGCGATCCAGGCCAACGACCTGGTGGGCCGCAAGACCGCGCGCGATGGCGGCGGCACGGCCAAGGCGATCGCGGCCCAGATCGCGCGCACCGAGGCCGAGCTCGCGGCGCGCGACAGCGTTGCGGCCCGCGCGGTGCTCAAGCGCCTGACGGCCGCGCGCACCGCCTTCGAGCAGGTGGTCGATTTCGTCGCCGGCCAGACCAAGGCCAGCCCGAACGCGGTGTTCGCCGGCAGCGTGCCTTACCTGCTGCTGGCCGGCAGCCTGATGGCCGGCTGGCAGCTCGCCCGGGCGCTGCTGGTGGCCGAGACGCGCGCCGCGGCCGGCGATGACGCGGCCTTCATGAACGCCAAGGTGGCCACGGCGCGCTTCTACGCCGAGCACCAGCTGAGCAAGCTGCCCGGCCTGCGCGACAGCATCGTCGAGGGGGCCGATTCGGTCACCGCGCTGGCGCTGGACGCGTTCTGAGCGGCGGGTCTTCGATGCCGCTGCCGCCGATCCTGCAGAAGCTGCCGCTGCCGATCATCGGCGCGCCGCTGTTCATCATCAGCAACCCCAGGCTCGTGATCGAGCAGTGCAAGGCCGGTGTTGTCGGCTCGATGCCGGCACTCAATGCGCGCCCGGCCGCGCAACTCGACGACTGGCTGGCGGAGATCACCGAGGCACTGGCCGCCCACGACCGGGCGCATCCGGAGCGACCGGCCGCCCCGTTCGCGATCAACCAGATCGTGCACCGGAGCAACGACCGCCTCGAGCACGACATGGCGGTATGCGCGAAGTACAGGGTGCCGATCGTGATCACCTCGCTCGGCGCGCGCACCGACATCAACGATGCGGTGCACGCCTGGGGTGGCGTGGTGCTGCACGACGTGATCAACAACACCTTCGCCCGCAAAGCCATCGAGAAGGGCGCCGACGGCCTGATCGCGGTGGCGGCCGGTGCCGGCGGTCACGCGGGCGTGAAGAGTCCGTTCGCGCTGGTGCAGGAGATCCGCCAGTGGTTCGACGGCCCGGTGGCGCTCAGTGGCGCCATCGCGCATGGCGGTGCGGTGCTCGCGGCGCGTGCGATGGGTGCCGACTTCGCCTACGTCGGCTCGGCCTTCATCGCCACCGAGGAGGCGCGCGCGGTCGACGGCTACAAGCAGGCCATCGTCGAAGGCAGCTCGGACGACATCGTCTACAGCAACCTTTTCACCGGCGTGCACGGCAACTACCTGAAGGGATCGATCCGCAGCGCCGGCCTCGATCCTGAAGCGCTGCCCGAGAGCGACCCGAGCGCGATGAACTTCGGCGCGGCGCTGAACGACAGCGGACCGAAAAGGCCTGGAAGGACATCTGGGGCTGCGGGCAGGGCATCGGCGCGGTGCAGCAGGTCGTGCCGGCCCGCTTGCTGGTCGAGCGACTGGCGCGCGAGTACCGCGACGCAGTGTCGCGCGTCGCATCCTGAACCCTCGGCGCACTCAGCGCGCGGTCAGTCCCAGCAGCTCGACCTCGAACACCAACGTGGCATTCGGCGGGATCAGGCCGCCGCCCGCGCCTCTGGGGCCGTAGGCGATGTCTGAGGGGCAGGTCAGCTTGGCGCGGCCGCCGACCTTCATGCGCTGCACGCCCTCGGTCCAGCAGGGGATCACGCGGTTGAGCGGGAACTCGATCGGCTCGCCGCGCTTGTAGGAGCTGTCGAACTCGCGACCGTCGGTGAGCTTGCCGCTGTAATGCACCTTCACCACGTCGGTCGGTCGCGGGCTGCCGCCGCTGCCGTCCTTCAGCGAGAGGTACACCAAACCGCTGGGCGTGACCACCGCGCCGGCCTCCTTGGCGGCGCCGGCCAGCGCATCCGGCTGTGCCCGGGCCGCCATGCTGCCGAGTGCCAGCAAGCCGCCGATCAGCAGCACAGGGAGGTTCGAGGTCGGTTTCGTCACGGGCAGCTCCGGCGGGCAAGGGGATGAGGCGGCGGATCATGCCCGCGTCGCCGCGCCGGTGCAAACGCTTGCGCTTCCGCGACATCGATCTCGGGGGCCGGCTGTCGCCGGCCGCCACGCCGGTTCACACCCCGGCGACCGCGCCGAGGCGTGCAGCAGGGGCATGGCCGCGGGGGCGCAGGGTGGCAACCGGCACGCGCGTCGGCGCGTTTCCTACAGACGCAGCAGTCCGCGGCCGACCCCCGGCTTGGGTGGTGAGCTACGGCGCCGGCACCGCCTTGCATCTAAGCTGTATACATCGTCGCTGCCATTGCAGATGGGAGTCCGCATCATGAGCACCGCCTCGTCACTTGCCGCTGCCGACGCCAGCTATGAGCTGCGCTTCGATTCCATGTTCGTCGCCGGACGTGGCCTGTCCTTTCCCTGCGACGCCCACGGGTGCGTCGACCTCGATCGGCTGAGCGAGCGCGCGCGTCACAACTACCTGTACGCGAGGGCCGTCGTCGGCCGCGAATTCCTCACGCCCTCGGTCTGCTGCTGCGCCCTGCACTGAGCCGCCGATCGCGCCCGGCCCCGGCCGCCGGGGTATTGGCTTATCACAAAGTGCGGGCCGCATGGTGATCGCCGCGGCCGCTGACAGAAGATCGGGAAGTTTTCCCGGATGTCGAATTTGCGGCTTGAGGGAAACTCTCCCGCTCGTCACGCATCCCACGCAGGCGTGGCCAGCCCCTAGCCGCGTTTCGAACGACAACCGAGGAGACCTTTCGCATGAAATTCCATTGCCCGCGTGGCGTCACGTTGCTGCCTGCCTTCGCGATCTCGCTGGTTGTCGGGCTCCAGGCAGCGCCGGCCCAGGCAGCCGGCGAAGCCGGCCTGGCTTACGTCAGCAACCAGAACGGCGAACTGTCGGTGATCGACCTCGCCACGATGGAAGTCACCAAGGAGTTCAGCAGTCCGGGCAAGGAACCGCGCGGCCTCGGCGTCACCGCCGACGGCAAGCTGCTGGTCACCGCGAATCGCGCCGATGGCAACATCTCGGTGATCGACCGCGAGACCGGCAAGCTGCTGAGCACCGTCGTGATCGGCAAGAACCCCGAGTTCGTGCGGACCCGCGGCCACATGGCCTTCGTGTCCTTCGAACCGGCCTCCGACGGCAAACCGCCGCCGAAGCCGGGCTCGCCGGAGGCGATGGCTGCGGAGAAGGCCAAGGATGACGACGATGAGAGCCCTGCTTACGTCGCCGTGGTGGATCTGAAGGCCGGGAAGGTGCTGCGGCGCATCCGCGGGGGTCTCGAGACCGAGGGCATCGAGTTCTCTGCCGACGGCAAGCACATCCTCGTGACCAACGAGGAAGATGACAACATCACGGTCCACAATATCGCGACCGGGAAGAAGGTCAAGACCGTCGATGTCAAGCCGTATGGCGATCGGCCGCGCGGCATCAAGCGCGCGCCGGACGGCAAGTCCTATGTGGCCACCATCGAGCACGGCAACACGCTGGTGGTGATGGACGACAAGTACAAGGTCGTCAAGTCGGTCCCGACCGGCGACACGCCGTACGGGCTCGCCTTCGACCGCAGCGGCGAGCGCCTGTTCGTGGCCAATGCGAAGAGCAAGACGCTGCAGGTCTACAACGCCAAGACCTACGAGACCATCAAGACCATTCCGACCGGTGAGCGCTGCTGGCATTTCACCTTCACCCCGGACGACAAGCAGATCCTGATCGCCTGCGGCCGCTCGCACGAGGTGGTGGTGATCGATGCCACGACGCTGGAGCCCACCAAGCGCATCGCCGACAAGAAGCTGCCTTGGGGCATAGTCACGTATCCCAAGTCGGTCGGCAGCCTCGACTGGCCGGAGTGAACGGCGTCTGCGGGTTCGGGTCGCCGTGTGCGACCTGACCCGCGGAGGTGAACCATGCTCGGAGTGGCCGATTACGGCGCGTTCGTCGTCACGGTGATCGTTTCCTGGCGATCCCGGGCCCGGGCAATCTGGCGCTGATCACCTCCACCGGCAAGGGCGGGCCGCGCGGCGGCTTTGCTGCGACGCTGGGCGTCATCGCCGGCGACCAGGTGCTGATGTGGCTGGCGGTGGCCGGTGTAGCCGCGCTGTTGCAGGCCGCCCCGGTGGTGTTCGGCGCGGTGCAGTGGGCGGGCGCCGCCTACCTAGCTACATCGGCTGGCGGCTGATCACCAGCCGGCCCGGTGATGCACCGGTGCTGCAGATCCTGCCGCGGCACTACTTCCGCCAAGCCTGCATGATCACCCTGCTCAACCCCAAGGCCATCGTGTTCTATATGGCGTTCTTCCCGCTGTTCGTCGACCCGGCACGTCACCAGGGCCTGCCGACCTTCGGCCTGATGGCGGCCACGATTGCCGTGCTGACCTTTCTCTACGGTGCCATCGTGGTCCTGCTGACGCACCGGCTGGCCGACCGGCTGCGCGCCAGCCCGCGCATCACCAAGGCGCTGGAGCGGCTGGCGGGCGCGCTGCTGATCGGTTTCGGCGTGAAGCTGGTGCTGAGCCGGTAGCGGCCGGGCCGGCTGCCCCAGGCCGGGCGCAGCCCTGCCGAAGAAGCCTATTGCGTCTGCGGTGCAACGGCGGTATCAATGCAGTATTCCGACGGCTCGCCAACCACCGAGGAGACTGCATGGCCACCAAGACCGGGATCGACCAGGACGCGCTGATCACGATGTTCTCTCAGGCCAGCGCCAAGCAGGGTGAGGCGCTGCGGCAGGCCGTCGCCGAAACCACGCTGCGCGCCCTGCAGGGCCGCGAGCTGACGCTGAAGAACATCCGCGGCGTGCTGAAGACCGTGGCCGAAGCCGCCTCCACCGGCGCGGCCCAGCACGGCGGCAAGCCTGCCGAGGTGGAGGCGCTGCTGGGGTCGGCGATCGACGGCATGGACACGGCGCTGCTGCAGGCCGTCGAGGCCAATCGCCGGGCGCTGCAGCAATTCCTCGACCAGGGTGCCGACCTTCAGAAAGGCGGTATCAAGAGCGCATTGAGCGACCTCGAGAAGCTGGAGGACACCTTCTTCAGCAGCGTCAGCAAGGCGGCCCAGACGGCCGGCGCGCCGCTTCAGGGACCGTGGGCGCAGGTCCTGGACTCGATGAAGCTCAAAGGCACCGACAGCGGCGCCCAGGCGGCGCAGACGGTCGAGCAACTGCTCTCGCAGACGCAGACGGCGATGCGCGACGGCCGGGCCATGAGCCTGCGCGCTGGCAAGGCGCTGATGGACAGCTATGCCGCCCTGGTGAGCGGCGTGCTGATCGGCATGTCCGAAGGCCTGCAGCGCGGGGGCAAGGATGCCGGTGCGCCGTCCTCGCGCAAGCGTTGAGCCGACCCGGGAGCGACGCCATGACCGACCATGTCTACAAGACCATCGAGCTGACCGGCTCGTCGAAGAAGGGCATCGAGCCCGCGGTGCAGAACGCCATCGCGAAGGCGCACGAGACCGTGCGCAACATCCAGTGGTTCGAGGTCACCGAGACGCGCGGTCACGTCGTCAAGGGCAAGGTGGCGCACTGGCAGGTGTCGCTGAAGATGGGCTTCACGCTCGATTAGCTGGCAGGTCCGGTGGGGTGGGCAGTATGGAAATGGCGTTGATCGATGGGGTCCTGGCGGGCATCGCGCTCGCCGTGTGCGTCGTGCTGCTGCTGCGTCTGGTGGCCGGTGCGCGGCGCCGCGACCGATTCGACGCCGCCGCGCGGCGCACTTGGCGGGCCGGTCGTCAGCGCGCTGTGGCGCTGTGGCGCTGGCCGGG
>NZ_AZSN01000052.1:0-24567 GCF_000576225.1 Methylibium sp. T29-B
GCGGCGCCGCGACGGCGGGCGCCGCCGACGGCGCCGGCGAGATGACCGCGGGTGCAGATGCCGGCGCCGCGGCACGCGTGGCCGGCGGGTCGAACAGCATGGTGAACTCGCGCACCAGGCGCCCCGACGACCAGTTCAATTCGAGGATGACGTCGACGAAGGGCTCGCCGACCGGACGATCGCCGGTCAGTCGCAGGTAGGGTCGGCCATCGGCGCGCCGCTGCAGCGTCACGTTCGCCGCCGACAGCGCTGCGTTGTAGTCGACCCCGGCCGCACGGTAGGCGTCGGGCGACGCCACCTTCACCTTCAGGCTCGAAGCCTCTTCCGGAGTGAGCGCGGTGACGTCGATCTCGGCCCGGAGCGCCTCCCCGAGTGCGGACTGAACCGACAGACGCCCCAAGCCGAGCGCCGCCGCGTCGATCGGCATCCAGGCGCAAACCGCCAGCGCTGCAACAGCGACGGCGTTCAGTGTTCTGGGTGCACGAGCCTGCCCGACGCGGTTCTTTCGTTCTTTCAAGGCGCCTCCCAAATACGAAATCCAAGCGTCGCGCGATGCGACTCGTTGTCCGCCGGTGCCGAGGCGAAACGCCGGGCAAGCCGAGCTGAAATGACTGAAATCACAATAACATCAAGCAGATACGGTGACAAGCTCATGCTCCGCGTGACGTCTTCGTGACCGTGGCGACCTGCGCACCCGAGACGGCTTCGTTGTCACTCTGCAACGTCTCGGTCCTAGGCGGTGCGCTGCCGGTCGTTCAAGCCTGCAGCAGGATGCGCAGCATACGCCGCAGCGGCTCGGCCGCACCCCACAACAACTGGTCGCCGATCGTGAACGCGCCCAGGTATTCCGGGCCCATCGCCAACTTGCGAACGCGCCCGACCGGAATGCCGAGCGTGCCTGTCACGGCCACCGGTGTCAGGTCGCGGATCGTCGCCTCGCGCGTGTTCGGCACCAGCTTGACCCAGTCGTTGTCCTGGGCGATCAGGGCCTCCACATCGGCCAGCGGCACGTCCTTCTTCAGCTTGAAGGTCAACGCCTGGCTATGGCAGCGCATGGCGCCGACACGCACACAGAAGCCGTCTACCGGGATCGCCGGCGTGCCAAAGCCTTCGCCGATGCCGAGGATCTTGTTGGTCTCGGCGCCCGCCTTCCATTCCTCGCGGCTGACGCCTGCGCCGAGGTCCTTGTCGATCCACGGGATCAACGAGCCGCCCAGCGGCACGCCGAATTGCTGGGTCGCTTCGGCCGACAGGCCACGTTGCGTGTCGATGACCTGGCGGTCGATCTCGAGGATCGCGCTCTTCGGATCGTCGAGCAGCGCACGGACCGAGGCGTTCAGCGTGCCGAACTGCGTCAACAGTTCGCGCATGTGCTGTGCGCCGCCGCCCGAGGCCGCCTGGTAGGTCATCGAGCTCATCCACTCGACGAGACCCGCCTTGTACAGCGCACCCACGCCCATCAACATGCAGCTGACCGTGCAGTTGCCGCCGACCCAGTTGCGCCCTCCCTGGGCGAGCGCGTTCTCGATGACCCGCAGGTTCACCGGGTCGAGGATGATGACGGCATCGTCCTTCATGCGCAGTGTGGAGGCGGCATCGACCCAATGGCCCTTCCAGCCTGCGGCGCGCAGCTTGGGGAAGACCTCGGTGGTGTAGTCGCCACCCTGCGCCGTGATGATGATGTCGCAGCGCTTGAGCGCCGCGATGTCGTGCGCATCCTGCAGGCGCGTCTCGTTCTTCGCCATCGCTGGCGCCGCGCCGCCAGCGTTGCTGGTGCTGAAGAACAGCGGCTCGATGAGGTCGAAGTCGTGCTCGGCGACCATGCGATCCATCAGCACGGAACCTACCATGCCGCGCCAGCCGACCAATCCTACGAGTGCCATGTGATTGCCTTTCCAGTTCGAGAGTCCGGACCCCACTTGCCCGGCTCGTGTCGCCGGGGTCCAGGAAGGTGGGGCGAGACGAACCGGAGCCTGCTAGCTCTTGGTAATGGTTTTGCCGGTGATGGCGGCCACGACCGCATCACCCATCGCGCGCGTGCCCACCTTGGTGGTGCCCTCTGACCAGATGTCGGCCGTGCGCAGGCCCGCCGCGAGCACGGCATCCACGCCGCGCTCGATGCGAGCGGCGGCTTCGGGCTGGTTGAGGGAGAAGCGAAGCATCATGCAGCGGACAGGATTGTAGCGAGCGGATTCGCCACGCCCTTGCCCGCGATGTCGGGCGCGCTGCCGTGGCTGGGCTCATACAGGCCCTGGTTCTTTGCGTTCAGCGAGGCGCTGGGCAGCATGCCGATCGAGCCGGTCAGCATGGCAGCCTCGTCACTGAGGATGTCGCCGAACATGTTGCCGGTGACGATCACGTCGAAGGCCTTGGGCGCCTTGACCAGCTGCATCGCGGCGTTGTCGACATAGAGGTGATCGAGCTTCACGTCCGGGTACTGAGCGTGGACCTCGGTGACGATGTCCTTCCAGAACTGGAAGGTCTCCAGGACGTTGGCCTTGTCCACGCTGGTGAGCTTGCCGCCGCGCTTGCGGGCCGCCTGAAAAGCCACGTGGGCGATGCGCTCGACTTCAGGGCGGCTGTAGCGCATCGTGTCGTACGCCTCCTCGGCCCCAGGGAAGTGCCCATCGGGTGCACTGCGCCGGCCGCGCGGCTGGCCGAAGTAGATGTCGCCGGTCAGTTCGCGGATGATGAGGATGTCCAGGCCCGCCACCAGCTCGGGCTTCAGGCTCGACGCGTGCGTGAGCTGCGGGTAGCAGATGGCCGGGCGGAAGTTGGCGAAAAGCCCCAGGTGCTTGCGCAGCCCGAGGATGGCCTGCTCGGGCCGCAGCGGGCGGTCGAGCTTGTCGAACTTCCAGTCGCCGACGGCGCCGAACAGGATCGCGTCCGCGCTTTGGGCGAGCTGCAGCGTGCTCTCGGGCAGCGGATGACCCGCGGCCTCGTAGGCAGCGCCGCCCACCGGCGCAGCTTCCAGCTCGAAGCGCAGGTCCAGCACCTCCAGGACCCGGACCGCCTCGTCGACGATCTCGGGACCGATGCCGTCACCCGGCAACACGGCAATCTTCATGCTCTGCAATTCCTCTTGGTTCAGGAGGCCAGCGTGTTCGCCAGCCAGGGCTTGCGCAGCAGGCGCTCGGCCTCGTAGGCGCGGATCTTGTCCGCGTGGCGCAGCGTCAGGCCGATGTCATCCAGGCCGCCGAGCAGGCAGTGCCGACGGAACGGCTCGACGTCGAACGCCAGCTCGTCGCCGTCGGGCTTGACGACCACCTGGCGCTCCAGGTCGATCGTCAACTCGTAGCCCGGGAAGGCCGCCACCTCGTCGAACAGCCGCGCCACCTGCGCCTCGGGCAGCACGATGGGCAGCAGGCCGTTCTTGAAGCAGTTGTTGAAGAAGATGTCGGCGAAGCTCGGCGCGATCAGCGCGCGGAACCCGTACTGGTCGATGGCCCAGGGCGCGTGCTCGCGGCTGGAGCCGCAGCCGAAATTGCGGCGCGCCAGCAGCACCGAGGCGCCACGGTAGCGCGGCTGGTTCAGCACGAAGTCCGGGTTGGGTCGGCGCGACGCCGGATCCTGCCCCGGCTCGCCATGGTCGAGATAGCGCCATTCGTCGAACAGGTTCACGCCGAAGCCGCTGCGCTTGATCGACTTGAGAAACTGCTTGGGGATGATCGCGTCGGTGTCGACGTTCTCACGGTCGATCGGGGCGACCACGCCCCGGTGCAAACGGAAAGGCTGCATGGCTGTCGGTTTCAGGTGGAGGCGGTGACGGAAGCTCAGGCGGCAATGCGCCGGACGTCGACGAAATGCCCTTCCATCGCGGCGGCGGCGGCCATCGCGGGGCTCACGAGGTGCGTGCGGCCGCCGGCGCCCTGGCGACCCTCGAAGTTGCGGTTGCTGGTAGACGCGCACCGTTCTCCGGGCTCGAGGCGGTCGGCGTTCATCGCCAGGCACATCGAGCAGCCCGGCTCCCGCCATTCGAAGCCGGCCGCCTTGAACACCGCATCGAGCCCTTCGCGCTCGGCCTGCGCCTTGACCAGCCCGGAACCCGGCACGACCAGCGCCAGCTTCACGTTGCCGGCGATGCGCCCGCCGACGCGCCGCACCACCGCGGCGGCCTCGCGCAGGTCCTCAATGCGGGAGTTGGTACACGAGCCGATGAACACCTTGTCGATGCGGATGTCACCGATCGGCTTGTTCGGCTCGAGCGACATGTAGGTCAGCGCGCGCTCGATGGCGCCGCGCTTGCCAGCATCCTTCTCGCGGTCCGGATCGGGCACCCGGTCGTTGATCGAAAGCACCATCTCGGGCGAGGTGCCCCAGGTGACCTGCGGTGCGATCTGACCCGCATCGAGTTCGACCACGCGATCAAAGACGGCATCCTCGTCGGAATGCAGCGTGCGCCAGTAGGCGACCGCGTGCTCCCACTCCACACCTGACGGCGAGAACGGCCGCCCCTTCACGTACTGGATCGTCGTGTCGTCCACCGCGACCAGGCCAGCCCTCGCGCCGGCCTCGATGGCCATGTTGCACACCGTCATGCGGCCTTCCATGCTCAGCGCGCGAATCGCCGAGCCACCGAACTCGATGGTATGGCCGTTGCCGCCGGCCGTGCCGATGCGACCGATGATCGCCAGCACGATGTCCTTGGCGCTGCAGCCGGCCGGCAGCACGCCGTCCACCCGCACCAGCAGGTTCTTCGCCTTCTTGGCGAGCAGCGTCTGAGTCGCAAGCACGTGCTCGACCTCGCTGGTGCCGATGCCATGCGCCAGCGCACCGAAGGCGCCGTGGGTGCTGGTGTGCGAATCACCGCACACCACCGTCATGCCCGGCAGCGTGGCGCCCTGCTCCGGCCCGATCACGTGCACGATACCCTGGCGACGATCGTTCATCTTGAACTGCGTGATGCCGAAGCGGTCGCAGTTGGCGTCCAGCGTGTCGACCTGCAGGCGCGACACCGGGTCGGCGATGCCCCGGGATCGGTCGGTGGTCGGCACGTTGTGGTCGCTCACCGCCAGATTGGCCGAAAGTCGCCAGATCTTGCGGCCGGCGAGGTCCAAGCCTTCGAAGGCCTGCGGGCTCGTCACCTCGTGCACCAGGTGTCGGTCGATGTAGAGCACGGCGGTGCCGTCGTCCTCGGAGTGGACGACGTGTTCGTCCCACAGCTTGTCGTACAGAGTGCGTCCCATGGCCTCGATTTTAGGCGTCAACAACAAGAAACCCCGGCGCAGGGCCGGGGTTTCTCTGATTGGAGCGGACCGGCGTCAGGCGCGCTCGGCAATCGGCGTAACGTCGCGGGCCGTTGCACCGACGAACAACTGGCGTGGGCGGCCGATCTTGTACTCGGGGTCGCCGATCATCTCGTTGAGCTGCGCGATCCAGCCAACCGTGCGGGCCAATGCGAAGATGGCGGTGAACAGGCTCACCGGGATGCCGATGGCACGCTGGACGATGCCGGAGTAGAAGTCGACGTTCGGGTAGAGCTTGCGCGACACGAAGTAATCGTCTTCCAGCGCGATCTTCTCCAGTTCCATCGCCAGCTTGAACAGCGGATCGTTCTGCAGGCCCATCTCGGCGAGCACCTCGTGACAGGTCTCACGCATCAGCTTGGCGCGAGGGTCGTAGTTCTTGTAGACGCGGTGTCCGAAGCCCATCAGGCGCACGCCCGAGTTCTTGTCCTTCACCTGCTCGATGAACTTGCCGACCTTGGCCACGCCGCCCATCTTCTGGATGTCTTCCAGCATGTTCAGGCAGGCTTCGTTGGCCCCGCCGTGCGCCGGGCCCCACAGACAGGCCACGCCGGCCGCGATGGCGGCGAACGGGTTGGTGCCGGAGCTACCGCACAAACGCACAGTCGAGGTCGACGCGTTCTGCTCGTGGTCGGCGTGCAGGATGAAGATGCGGTCCATCGCGCGCACCAGCACATCGTTGGGCACGTACTCCTCACAGGGGGTACCGAACATCATCCGCATGAAGTTCGAGGTGTAGCTCAGATCGTTGCGCGGATAGATGTAGGGCTGGCCGATCGAATACTTGTAGGCCATCGCGACCAGCGTGGGCATCTTCGCGATCAGGCGGATCGCCGCGACCGCACGGTGCTCCGGGTTCTGCACGTCGGTGCTGTCGTGATAGAAGGCCGACAGTCCCCCCACCAGACCGGTCAGCACGGCCATCGGGTGGGCGTCCCGGCGGAAGCCGCGCAGGAAGAACTGCATCTGCTCGTTGACCATCGTGTGGCCGTTGACCGTCTTGACGAACTTCGCTTTCTCGGTGACGTTCGGCAGTTCGCCGTTGAGCAGCAGATAACAGGTTTCGAGGAAGTCGCAGTTCTCGGCCAGCTGTTCGATCGGGTAGCCGCGGTACAGCAGTTCACCCTTGTCGCCGTCGATGTAGGTGATGGCCGATTGGCAGGACGCCGTGCTCAGGAAGCCCGGGTCGTAGGTGAACTTGCCGGTCTGTGCGTAGAGCTTGCGGATGTCGATCACGTCCGGGCCCACGCTGCCCTTGTAGATCGGCAAATCCATGCTGGGGCTGCCGTCGGAGAACGACAGGGTGGCTTTCACGTCGGACGGTGTCATGGCAGTTCCTTGGCTAGAGACTTCGAAGGGAGACGAAACGGAGCGGGACAAGGGGCAAAGAGCGAGGGACGAAAGCGAAACAGAGCGCAGCGTGGTTTCAGGCGGGCCGCGGCGTGCGCAGTTGATCGAGCACCAGGCGAACCTCGGGGCGGTCGAGTTCAGCCTGGGGCTGCGTGCGCACCAGCAACAGGTCCAGCAGATCGTTGTCCGGCAGATCCATCAGCGCTTCCAGGCCCGTCGCTTGACGCTCGGTCAGCGTGGCCTCGTGCCGTGCGAAGAAGCGCTCGATGAACAGGTCGTTCTCGAGCAGGCCGCGGCGGCACCGCCAGCGCAGCTTGCTCAACGCAGCGGGGCTCAGCAGCGGATCATCGAGCACGTGGGCCATGCAGGTCTGCCGGGTCGGGTCAGACGGCGCGGCGCACCATCAATTCCTTGATCTTGCCGATCGCCTTGGTCGGGTTCAGGCCCTTCGGGCAGACGTCGACGCAGTTCATGATCGTGTGGCAACGGAACAGGCGATAGGGGTCCTCGAGGTTGTCGAGTCGCCCTGCGGTGTCCTGGTCACGGCTGTCGGCGATGAAGCGGTAGGCCTGGAGCAATCCGGCCGGGCCGACGAACTTGTCGGGGTTCCACCAGAAGCTCGGGCAGCTGGTCGAGCAGCTCGCGCACAGGATGCATTCGTACAGGCCGTTGAGCTCGTCGCGCTCCTCCGGCGACTGCAGACGTTCCTTCTCGGGCGGCACCTCTTCGTTGACGAGATAGGGCTTGATCGAGTTGTACTGCTTGAAGAACTGCGTCATGTCCACGATCAGGTCGCGGATTACCGGCAGCCCCGGCAGCGGCTTGAGCACCACGGTTCCCGGCAGCGTGCGCATGTTGGTCAGGCAGGCCAGACCGTTCTTGCCGTTGATGTTCATCGCGTCCGAGCCGCAAACACCCTCGCGGCACGAGCGACGGAAGCTCAGGCTCGGATCGACCGCTTTGAGCTTGTTCAACGCGTCCAGCAGCATGCGCTCGGAACCGTCGAGCTCGACCTCGAGCGTCTGCATATACGGCTTGGCGTCGGTGTCCGGGTCGTAGCGGTAAATCTGGAATGTGCGCTTGCTCATGTTTTCGCTTCCTGGGGCGCTTCGGACTGGGGTGATCAGAACGTGCGGACCTTGGGGGGGATCGACTCGACCGACATCGGCTTGAGGTTGACCGGCTTGTAGTCGAGCCGGTTGCCATCGCTGTACCAGAGGGTGTGCTTCATCCACACGGCATCGTTGCGGCCGTTCGGATGCTCGGGCGTGTCGCCGTAGTCGTTGACCGTGTGCGCGCCCCGGCTTTCCTTGCGGGCCGCGGCCGACACGATGGTGGCCTGCGCCGCCTCGATCAGGTTCTCGACTTCCAGCGCCTCGATGCGGGCGGTGTTGAAGACCTTGGACTTGTCCTTCAGCGCGATGCTCCGCACGCGCTCGGCCACCGCGGCCATCTTGGTCACGCCCTCGTCGAGCATCGCCTGGGTGCGGAACACGCCGGCGTGCTGCTGCATCGTCGTGCGGATGTCGTTGGCCACGTCCTGGGCGTACTCGCCGCTGCTGCTGCCGTCGAGGCGCGCCAGGCGTGCCAGCGTCCGATCGGCAGCATCGGCGGGCAGGGACTTGTGCAGCTTGTTCTTCTGATTGAACTCGACGATGTGGTTGCCCGCCGCGCGGCCGAACACCAGCAGGTCGAGCAACGAGTTCGTACCCAGCCGGTTGGCGCCGTGCACGCTGACGCAGGCGCACTCGCCGACCGCATAGAGCCGTTGACGATGTCGTTGGGCTTGCCGTTGTTCGGCACCACCACCTGGCCGTGAACGTTCGTCGGGATGCCACCCATCTGGTAGTGGATGGTCGGCACGACCGGGATCGGCTCCTTCGTGATGTCGACGTTCGCGAAGTTGTGGCCGATCTCGAACACGCTCGGCAGGCGCTTCATGATCGTCTCGCCGCCGAGGTGGGTCATGTCGAGCTGGATGTAGTCCTTGTTCGGACCGCAGCCGCGCCCCTCCTTGATCTCCTGGTCCATGCAGCGCGACACGAAGTCGCGCGGCGCCAGGTCCTTCAGCGTCGGCGCGTAGCGCTCCATGAAGCGCTCGCCGTTGCTGTTGCGCAGGATCGCGCCTTCGCCACGACAGCCTTCCGTCAGCAGCACGCCAGCGTTGTGCACCCCGGTCGGGTGGAACTGCCAGAACTCCATGTCCTCCAGAGGGATGCCGGCACGAGCCGCCATGCCCAGGCCGTCGCCGGTGTTGATGAAGGCGTTGGTGCTGGCCGCGAAGATGCGACCCGCCCCACCGGTGGCGAGCAGCACGGTCTTGCCTTGCAGCACGTGGACGTCACCGGTCTCCATCTCGAGCGCGGTGACGCCGACCACGTCGCCGTCAGCGTCGCGGATCAGGTCGAGCGCCATCCACTCGACGAAGAACTGCGTGCGCGCCTTGACGTTCTGCTGGTACAGCGTGTGCAGCATCGCGTGGCCGGTGCGGTCGGCCGCGGCGCAGGCGCGCTGCACCGGCTTCTCGCCGTAGTTCGCGGTGTGGCCGCCGAACGGGCGCTGGTAGATCGTGCCGTCCGGGTTGCGGTCGAACGGCATCCCGAAGTGCTCGAGCTCGTAGACGACCTTCGGCGCCTCGCGGCACATGAACTCGATCGCGTCCTGGTCGCCGAGCCAGTCGGAGCCCTTGACGGTGTCGAAGAAGTGGTAGTGCCAGTTGTCCTCGGACATGTTGCCGAGCGAGGCGCCGATGCCGCCTTGCGCCGCGACGGTGTGCGAGCGGGTCGGGAACACCTTGGACAGCACAGCCACGTTCAGGCCGGCACGAGCGAGTTGCAGCGAGGCGCGCATGCCGGAGCCACCGGCTCCGACGATGACGACGTCGAACTTGCGGGTCGGAAGCTTGGTTGTCATGGTGTCACAGCCTCCACAGCACTTGGATCGCCCAGCCGGCACAACCGACCAGCCACGAGATCGTCAACACCTGCAGCAGCAGGCGCACCCCGACCGGCTTGACGTAGTCCATCCAGATGTCGCGCACGCCGACCCAGGCGTGCCAGGCCAGCGACACGATGACGACGAAGGTCAGCACCTTCATCCACTGCGACGAGAAGATGCCGGCCCAGCGTTCGTAGCCCATCGGCGCGCCGAACAGCACCTGAGCGATCAGCACGATGGTGAAGACCGCCATCAGCGCGGCCGTGACGCGCTGGCTGAGCCAGTCGCGCAGACCGTAGTGCGCACCGACGACGATGCGCTTGGATCCGTAGTTCTGTGTCATGTTGATCGATCCGCGTTGCCTCAGATTTCTCGTTCTTCTCTTGTCAGTACCAGCCGAACAGCTTGCCCATCAGCGCCAGCGTCAGCAGCGTGCTCAGGCCCAGGGTGATCAGGGCCGAGCGGTGCCCCGCCTCCTTGCTGACGGCATGCGTCATGTCCATCCACAGATGGCGCACGCCGGCGATGAAGTGCAGCAGGTAGGCCCAGATCAGGGCCAGCGCCACCAGCTTGACGAACCAGCCCGGCACGAAGCCGATCCCGGCGACGAAGGCACTGGTGAAGGTCTCGTAGGAGATTTCGGAGCTCAGGCTGGTGTCGAACAGCCAGACGATGAAGGGCAGCAGCAGGAACATGATCGCGCCGCTGATACGGTGCAGGATCGACACGATGCCGGCGGGGGGCAGCCGGTAGCCGATGATCTGGCTGACGTGGATGTTGCGGTGGACCGGACGCGGCCGGCCTGCTTTCACGGTGGTCTCTGCCATACCCATTTACCTTGTTCTGGTCTGTGAAACTCGGCGAGTTTATTGCATTGTTGCATCGCAGCAGACGGATGCTCGCCGGCGAACATCCGACGCGCGATTCTGTTCCGTTCCGGTTCAGCTCAACTCGTTCCTATAGTGATGGAGCGTCGTGTCGTACAGCCCGCGGCGCAGTTCCACCGGCCGGTCCCCGTAGGTCAGCGTGCGCCGCTCCACGCTCAGCAGAGGTGCGCCGAGCGCCACCTGCAGCAACTCGGCCTCGACGGCCATCGCGGCCACCGCCCTCAGCTTTTCTTCGGCACGGATCATCCGAACACCGAATTCCGCTTCGAAGGTGGCGTACAACGCGCCGCGCGAATCGGCCAGCCGTTCGGCCGTGAGCCCCTGAACAGCGCGCCGTTGAGCCAAATGTCGTCCAGCACCACCGGGCGGCCGCCGAACGACAGCAGGCGCCTGACCTGGATCACCGTCTCGCCAGCCTTCAACTCCAGCGCACGCGCGACCTCGGCCGGCGCCCGGACGCGCCGACAATCGAGGAAGCGGCGCTCCACGGCGCCGACCTTGCCCTCTGCATCGGGAACCAGACGCAGGAAGCGGTACTGCACCTGCTGCTCCGCGTGGGTCGCGACGAAGGTCCCCTTGCCCTGGCGGCGAACAACCAGGTTCTCGGTGGCGAGTTCATCGATCGCCTTGCGCACCGTCCCCTGGCTGACCTTGTAGCGTGCCGCAAGTTCGATCTCGCTCGGAATAGCCTCGCCGGGGCGCCACTCGCCGCCCTGCAGGCTGCGCGTGATCAGCGCCTTGATCTGCTGATACAGCGGACTGAAGGCCGGCCCCGACACCTCGAGCGACGTGTCTTCCGCAGACAGGGGGGGAGGCAGCGCGTTGGCCATGCGGCGGATTGCATCACAGCGCGCCCCGGATCGTCCACAAAACCGATGAAAGATGTCTTATATAAGACATAAGATTCGGCGAATCCTGCGGCAGCAGCATCGATTGCTTCTACACTCGCAGTCGTGTGCCGGTCTTCGTCACGTCTTTGACGTACGCAACCCGGCCCCCCATCTCACGACCCTACCTCCGGAGCTTCGACATGAGCAAGAAACCCGTCCGCGTGGCCGTCACCGGTGCTGCTGGCCAGATCGGCTACGCCCTGCTGTTCCGCATCGCCTCCGGCGAGATGCTGGGCAAGGACCAGCCCGTGATCCTGCAGTTGCTCGAGATCCCGGACGAGAAGGCCCAGAAGGCGCTGAAGGGCGTGATGATGGAACTGGAAGACTGCGCCTTCCCGCTGCTGGCCGGCATGGAGGCCCACGGCGACCCCATGACCGCCTTCAAGGATGCCGACTACGCGCTGCTCGTCGGCTCGCGTCCGCGCGGCCCGGGCATGGAGCGTGCCGAGCTGCTGTCGATCAACGGCGCCATTTTTACCGCGCAGGGCAAGGCGCTGAACGCCGTGGCCTCACGCAACGTCAAGGTGCTGGTGGTCGGTAACCCGGCCAACACCAACGCCTACATCGCGATGAAGGCCGCACCCGACCTGCCGCGCAAGAACTTCACCGCGATGCTGCGCCTTGACCACAACCGCGCCGCCTCGCAGATTGCCGCCAAGACCGGCAAGCCGGTGTCGTCGATCAAGCAGCTGGCCGTGTGGGGCAACCATTCGCCCACGATGTATGCCGACTACCGCTTCGCCACCATCGATGGCGCCTCGGTGAAGGACATGATCAACGACCAGGTCTGGAACAAGGACGTGTTCCTGCCGACCGTCGGCAAGCGCGGCGCGGCGATCATCGAGGCTCGTGGTCTGTCGTCGGCGGCGTCGGCAGCCAATGCGGCAATCGACCACATGCGCGACTGGGCCCTGGGCACCAATGGCGCCTGGGTCACGATGGGCGTCCCGTCGAACGGCGAATACGGTATCCCGAAGGACGTGATGTTCGGCTTCCCGGTCACCTGCGCCAACGGCGAGTACAAGATCGTCGACGGCCTCGCGATCGACGCGTTCTCGCAGGAATGCATCAACAAGACCCTGGCCGAACTGCAGGGCGAACAGGACGGCGTCAAGCACCTGATCTGAGCCGGCCCGCAGCGCCGCCCCGAGAGGCCGATCCCGTTGCTCGGGTCGGCCTTTTTAATTCCGCCTCGCTGTTCCCGCATGGAGCCCTCGCGATGAGCCGCCCCCGCATCCACCCGCTGCAGGCGCTGTTCGGCGCCCACGAACACCGGCCGGATCTGCCGGTCTGCGACCACTACGCCGGCGTCGAGCCGCGCATGCGCAAGGCCCTGGCGCTGCAGGCTGACATGGCCGACACCGCGCTGTTCGACGTGACGCTCGACCTCGAGGACGGCGCCCCGGTCGGCGGCGAACCAGAGCACGCACGGCTCGCCGCGGAGTTGGTGTCGAGCGCCGCCAACCGCCACGGCCGCGTCGGGGTGCGTGTCCACCCCTACCCTCACCCGAGTTTCGCGGATGACGTGCGCAGCCTGCTGGCCGGCGCCGGCGAGCGGCTGGCCTACCTCATGATCCCGAAGGCGCAGGGCGTGGAAGAGCTGCGCGACGCCATCGCCGCCATCGAAGCGACCCGCCGCGAGCAGGGCCTGGCGCGCGCGGTCCCGGTGCATGCGCTGGTCGAAACGCACGGCGCGCTGCGCGACGTGCAGGCGATCGCGGCACTGCCGGCGATCGAATCCCTGTCCTTCGGGTTGATGGACTTCGTCTCGGCGCACCACGGCGCGATCCCTCCTTCGGCATGAGCCTGGCGGGGCAGTTCAGCCATCCGCTGGTGCTGCGTGCCAAGCTGGAGATCTCGGCTGCCTGCCACGCGGCCGGCAAGCTGCCCTCGCACTGCGTGGTCACCGAGTACAGCGACACGCAGGCCATCGCGCAGGCTGCCACGCGTGCGTCGCGCGAGCTGGGCTACGCGCGCATGTGGAGCATCCACCCCAACCAGATCCGACCCATCGTCGAGGCCTTCGCCCCGGTGCCGGCCGAGATCGAGGCGGCTCTCGACATCCTGCTGGCCGCCCAGGCCGCCGATTGGGCCCCGATCGCGCACCGCGGTCTGCTGCAAGACCGCGCGAGCTACCGCTACCACTGGCACGTGCTGGAGCGTGCCGCCCGCACCGGGCGCTCGCTGCCCGACACGGCGCGCTCGGCCTTCTTCGCCACCGCCGCGGTCTGAGCCACCCGCGGCCACACGGCGCGGCACTCAGTGCGCGCAGAGCGCCAGCACCATCGGCGTGGCGTACTCGCGGCCGACCACGGCGCGCGCATAGAGGTAGTTGTGACGAGCCTGCTCACTCAGCGCGTCGAGCTGCACGTGGCCCTGCGCGTCGCAGGGAAAGCTCAGCGCCCGGCCTTCCCTGAACAGCGACTGGAAGCGGATCTCGTAGCGGGTGACGGAGAGGGAGCTCATGCATCGGCCTCCTGCGGCTTCGACGCCCCGCGTCTCCCGGACCCTCCACCGCGTGGAGCCGACCGGCCTTGCGGACGCAGGGCTTCGTGTCTCCTCAACGCGCTCGCAGGAACAACGTTGACCCTCTCCAGAACGTAACGCAGCCGCGGGCGCCCACCCTGTCGAGTGGACGCCCGCGACACCGTCGTGCCCGGCGGCTGCCGGGTCGTTCGGGGATCAGCTCTTGGCCGGTTCGATGGTGAGCTGGTTGTCGACGCTCACCACGCCCTTGACCGCCATCGCGAGCTGGGTCGCACGTTCGCGCGAGGCGCTGTCCGGCGCCGTGCCGCGCAACGCCACCTTGCCGTCGGCGGTGTCGACATCGATCTTCAGCGCGCTCAGCTTCGGATCCTTCGCCAGTTCGGCATTGACCGTCGTGGTGATCATGGCGTCGCCGACCTTGTCGCCGACCTCGGCCGCCGCATTCTTGGTCGCCTGGGTGGCGTCCTGGGCGGCGCCCTTCACGGCGTTGGCAGCGTTGTCCATGCCGCGCTCGGCGCTGGCCTGCGCCTGATCGACCTTCTGCTCCATGCGCTGCTCGGACTGGGCCACGCCCGCGCCGCTGTCGGCCGGCGCCTGGGCCTGTTCGGTGTTGCGATTGCATCCGGCCAGCGCCAGGGCGGCCAGCAGCACGGTGGAAGCAGACATCGTGGTGAGGGTGCGTGAACTCATCTTCATCTCTATCTCCTTGAAAAGCGGGAGGGCATTGCCTGCAGCAGGGCCCGGACATCGCGAGGGGCCGAAGACACCGACTCGCGTCGTTGCGATGTAGACAGCTTAGGAACGGCGGGGCCCCCTCACCATCGGCGCTCACCGCGCAGTGTTGTCGGACGATTCCCACGCCCCCGCCGCGGCATCCCGCCACGGCGGCAGGGCGCCGCGCTAGCATCGCCGGCGGCCGCCCTGCCGGGGGCGCGACGCAGAACCTCTTCCCGGCCGAGGAGAAGCTGGTGGGCAAGACGCAAGACCGCGACCGATCGATCCGGCTGCTGCTCGCCGCGTGCGCGGCGGGCTGGGTGGGCAGCGCCGCTGCCGCAACCGAGGCGTGGCCGGTGGCCGGCCGGCAGGGGATCATCCGCTCGGTGATCGTGCCGGCCGACCTGGCCGGCCAGCGGGAGGCCTATCAGCCGCAGATCGACAGCCTGTGTGCCGGTGCCGAAACCTGCTTTCTCAACTTCTACACCAACACCACCGGCGCGCCTCTGGCGGTGCCGCTGCCGGATGCGATCGCAAACGAGCCCACCGCCATCCTGAGACGTTCGGCCAAGCAGGGGGTCGACGGCTTTCGCTGGAGCTGCCGCCTGAAGAAGCCCGAACCGGACTGCTACTAGGAAGAAAAGCAGGACCGGGCCCCTGCGGGCGGGGACGCGGGGCGCAGGCCCGACAATCGGGCATGTCTCTGCCCCTCTCGAAAGACGCCCCGTCCGGCGCACCTCCCCTGCCCTTCAGCCAGCTGCCGCTGGCGCCCGCCGTGCTGGCCAATCTGGAGCAGCTCGGCTACCACAGCATGACGCCGGTCCAGGCCGCCACACTGCCGATCGCACTGGCGGGCCGCGACCTGATCGCCCAGGCCAAGACCGGGAGCGGCAAGACGGCTGCCTTCGCCCTGGCCCTTCTGGCGCGGCTCGATCCGCGCCGCCTCGACGTGCAGAGCCTGGTGCTGTGCCCAACGCGCGAACTCGCCGACCAGGTGACGCAGGAACTGCGCCGCCTGGCTCGCAGTCAAGAGAACACCAAGATCCTCACGCTGTGCGGCGGCGCCACGATGCGCCCGCAACTGGCCAGCCTGCAGCACGGCGCGCACATCGTCGTCGGCACGCCAGGTCGCATCATCGACACCTGGAGCGCGGCAGCCTCGCGCTCGCCTCGCTGAACACACTGGTGCTCGACGAAGCCGACCGCATGCTCGACATGGGCTTCTTCGACGACATCGCTGCCGTCGCCCGCCATTGCCCACCGCAGCGCCAGACGCTGCTGTTCTCGGCCACCTACCCGGACGGCATCGCCCGGCTGAGCGCGCAGTTCCTGCGCCAGCCCGAGCATGTCCGGCTCGAATCGCAGCACGACGCAGGCAAGATCCGCCAGCGCTTCTACGAGGTGACGGAAGAGCAGCGCCTGCACGCGGTCGGACTGCTGCTCGACCACTTCCGCCCCGCCAGCACGCTGGCGTTCTGCAACACCAAACAGCAGTGTCGCGACCTGGTGGCCGTGCTGAGCGCGCAAGGCGTGCAGGCGCTGGCGCTGCACGGCGATCTGGAGCAGCGCGAACGGGACCAGGTGCTGATGCAGTTCGCGAACCGCAGCTGTTCGGTGCTGGTGGCCACCGACGTCGCCGCGCGCGGCCTCGATGTCGAACAACTCGAAGCGGTCGTCAACGTCGACATCTCGCCCGACCCGGAAGTGCACATCCACCGCATCGGCCGTACCGGCCGTGCCGATCAGGCCGGGTGGGCGCTCAGCCTGTCGACGCTCGACGAAATGCCCAGCGTGGCGAAGATCGATCAGTTACAGGACCGGGAATCGGAATGGCACCCGCTGAGCGAACTCACGCCGTCCGGCGCCGGGCCCCTGGTGCCTCCGATGGTCACGCTGCAGATTCTGGGCGGCCGCAAGGAGAAGATCCGTCCTGGCGACGTGCTGGGCGCGTTGACCGGCGACGCCGGCCTGGCCGCTGCCCAGATCGGCAAGATCAACGTCACCGAATTCTCGACCTACGTGGCCGTCGAGCGCAGCATCGCCAAGGAGGCGCTGCGCAAGCTCGACGGCGGCCGGGTCAAGGGCAAGAAGATCAAGGCACGCAGCCTTCAGGCATGAGCCCGGCGGGCGGACGGCGTCCGGACCGCGTCTTCAAAGCGACGGGTCGGCCTGGGCACGGGACGCAACGCATTCGATTCGGGATCGGACCGCTCGGCGGCCGACGTCGGCGGGTTCATCGCGACCAGGCGCATCATCTTGCTGTGCGGTGCGTCCCAGTAATCGGCCGAGTGCGGGACGAACTTCAACAGCACCAGGTAGGGTGATTCGGGGCCCTCGAGGAACCAGGGCTTCGCATAGGGCGTCCACAGTCGCTTCACGTGCTCCCGGTCGCGAACCACCTCGCCGTGACCGGAGATGGACACGTAGATCGAGTTCGCTTCGTTGGAGAAGCTGAGGTTCAGAGGGATCAGCCGCTCCGTCTTCTCCGAACGCACATCGGTGAAGAACCACAGCGCGCCGTCGCCGTCCATCTCCAGCGGCGTCATCGGCCGGCTCACCAGCGAACCGTCGCGTTCGACGCCGCTGAGCATCGCGATCGACATGCCGTCGATCAGGCTCGCCAATTGGTTCAGGTCGGCCGTTTCTTGTGTTTCGATGTTCATGGACCACTCCTTGCGTTGGGGTGCATTCATGGTCGCCCCGGGCCGGGGCGCGAACTATCGGCGAGGGCCGCTCCTGCGCGTCGGCCGCGTCCTACAGCGGCGGCCGACGGCAGGGGCCGCGTCACGTCAGGGCGTCGTCGTCAGTTCGGTCGCTGCTGGCGTGTCGTCGTCCGACTGAACCACGAGGGCCTTCACGTCGTCGGGTGTCGCGCTGGCCGGCAGGCTGAGCACCAACCAGTCGGCGTTGACGTTCAACGTCACCGGTGCATTGAAGATCACGTTCTTCGTGCCGGCGTTGGTGATGCGCATCTGGTAGGTACCGCCGGGCAGATCGACAGAGTCGGAGCCCGAGGCCGGACTCGCTGCCTTGTAGGCCACCGCCGGGAAGGTGGGCGACACGCCGGCCAGATCGGTGCCGGGTGCGTTGAGATAGACGTCGATGCTGCCGGCGTTGAACGAGGCATTGAACACGCGCACGCGGGCGTTGTCCGCGGTCAGGCCCTTGTTGTACGGGTCGTCGATCAGCACCATCTCGGTCACCGAAGAACTCGGCACCGCGAGCAGGCTGTACTTGTTGCCGCGCTTGGCATCGAAGGTGACCGCACCGACATCGAGCGAACCGGTCGATGTCTTCACCGACCAGGTCGCGTCGCCGGAATCGACGTCGAAGTACTTCGATGCGAACAGGTAGGGCACATCGGTCGCGTCGGACTGCGCGTTGGCGCCGCGGAACAGCGTGACGTCCGGGCCGGCCGGAATGGCATGGACGAACCGGACCTTCGGGTCGGCGATGTCGAGCCGGTCGTCGAGGTCGTCGTCGCCGCCACCGCAAGCGGCGAGCAGGGCGATGGGCGCGAGCGCCAGCAGGAACTTCATGGAATGCTTCATCGGTCTTGCCTCTCGAAGGGTTGCTGAGTGATCGCCCGGGCCTGGCGGCCGGTGAGGCGAGTCCGTCTTGCGAACCCTTGAAAGGTAGGAGCGAAGCCTGCGGGCTTCTGTCGGCCGATGCGGCGCCTGCACGTAGGGCGCCCCGCAAGAGAGTGTCGGACAACGCGCTTTGTCTTTTGACATGCTCCGCCGGACCGCGCGGCCGACGCAACGCTAGCGGTCAGGCGGTGGACACCGCGCCCTCAGTCGAGGAACACACTGCGCACGACACGCCACTCCTGCGGTCCCGTGCTGCTGCGCGAACACCCCAGGGCCTCGGGCTCGCCGGCGGGTGCGAGATCGCTGCGCGAGCGGTCGCCGGTCCCGGTGCCCATGTGGTAGCGATCCAGCCACACGCGCAGCCGGCGCGTGGGGTGCGTGTTCCTGACGAGAATCTGCACACCGTTTCGAGAGACACACTGCGCGGTGAAGTCTTCGACGAAGGCCACGTAGGCCCTCGCGTCTTCCTCCGCGCCCGCCGTGCCGGGCAGCGCGGTGCCGCACAGCGCCAGCACGATAGCCCATCCTGCGGTGAGTCGCTCACGTCGCACGTTGCTGCTCCTGTATGGATGACCGGCCTTGATGTCGACCGCCGCAAATGATGACACGCGCCGCGCACTCAAGCGGACGCAGCGGATCAACGCTTCAGCTTGCGGTAGGCGCGGTCCGCTTCCGGCCCGCGATCGGTGTCCTTCAAACCGCGAGCCAGATCGCGATGGGCCTGCCGCATGCTCTCGCTGGGCTCGCCGCCGGTCATGTCGCTGGATTCGTCGCGTTCGTGTGGCAGCGATGGACGCGGGCTCGGCTTCGGCGCGGGCGGGCCGGGACCGGGAGGAGGATGCGGCGCGTGTGCTCATGGGACTCTCCTTGCTCGAGGGGACGCCTTGCGCTCAGCCTGGCGCACGGCGATAGCGACGCGTCAGCTCGGTGCTGACGACGCAGACGGTCAGCCAGGCCAGGCCGGAAGCGAAGCCGGCCAGCACGTCGCTGGCGAAATGCACCTGCAGGAAGATGCGGCTGCATCCGGTCGTGAAGGCGATCGCGGTGGCCAGAAGCAGCGCCGGCAGATGCCACACCGGCGGCAGGCGCCGCATCGCGACGTAGGCGAGCATGCCGTAAGCGACTACCGCACCGGAGCTGTGGCCACTGGGGAAGCTCCACCCCAGTTCGTGCACCAGGCCGTGTTCGTGCAGTGGCCGCACGCGCTCGACGATGCCCTTCAGGGTGGTGTTCAGGACGCCGTTGCCGGCGATCGCGATCACCCAGGCCAGCGCCAGCCAGCGTTTGCGGACGACCCACAGCCACACCGCCACCACGGTGCAAAGCACGGAGAGCGTCGCCGTGTCGCCGAAGCGGGTCAGAAGCGAGAAGACCCGCAGGGTCGCGAGCGAGACGCTGTCCCGCAGCGTGTCGGAAAAGGCCGTGTCGAGCATCCCCAATTCCTCGTCGATGCCGATCTCGTCAGCCGTGCCGGCGAAGATGGCGGCGGACACCACGACGATCACGAAGCCCAGGCCGAGGTTCAGCGCCAGGAAGCCGCTCGGCGGCAACGGGCTCTCCAGCCGCGGCAGCACATGGCGCCGTGTCAGCCACCAGGCCGAGGCGACGAACAACAGCAGGCAAGCCAGCGCAAACACGAAGCTGGGTACGGCCCGCTCGCCCACCGCGGTGACCAGTGCGAGAACGCGGGCCTCATCCATCGCTGCCAACCTCGAAGCCGAGGCGGTGCATCGACACCGGTTCGAAACGCTGCGACGCCGCGCGGTAATCCCAGCGCTCGACCAGCGCCTCGCGGCGCGGCCCCACACGGCCTCGCGAACGGACCAGGTTGACCGAGTTGCCGGCCTCGTCACGCACCCGCCGCGACACCGCGGTGCCCGCCTGCACCGCCCACAGTGGTCGCGCCAGCGCCTCGAAGCGCTCGTGCAGCGGCAGCACGAAGGGCAGATGGATGTGGCCGCCGAGCACCAGGTCCGCCCCGGCCTGAGACCAGGCGCGCGCCGCCTCGGCGCCGCGGTGCAATCGGTTCGGTTCGTCCTCCTCGCGCGTCACCGCCAGCGGCTGGTGCACGACCACCACCCGCAGTTGGCCCGGTTGCGCGGCGTGCAGCTGCGCCGCCACGCGCTCCACCTGCGCGTCCGACACCTCGCCATCCTTGTGGCGCCAGGGCCGGGTGGTGTTGACGGTGAGCAGCAGCAGGTCGGGCCACGCGGCCATCGGTTCGAGCTCGGCACCGAAAGCCTGGCGGTGGTTGGCATACGGCGCGAACAGCCGGGCGAGCGGGTTGAACAGCGGGATGTCGTGGTTGCCGGGGATCACCAGCGTGACCGGGGTACCCAGGCGATCGACGAAGGCCCGCGCCGCACGGAACTGCGCGCGGCTGGCCCGTTGGGTGATGTCGCCCGACAGCACGGCCACGTCGGGCGCCTGCTCGCGCACCAGCTGCAGCAGCGCCTCGACCACCGCGGGCTGCTCGGTGCCGAAGTGCGGATCGGAGATCTGGATCGCCAGGGTCATTGCGGCTCCGGCTTGAGCAACCACAGCGGCTGCGGAGCGACTCGGAACACCAGTGGCGTGGCCAGCCAGGCGATCTCGCCGTCGGTCGCCACCTTGATACGCCGCCCCGCGCGGCCCCGCAGCGCCGGCTGCACCGTGATCCGCGCGAACGGGAAGCTCGACACCTTGTCGGCGTCCCCGAGCTGACCGAACGCGCCCCGCAGCAGCAGCCACAGCATCTCGAGCCGGCCCACAGGCCGCAGCGCGATCGCCGCGAGCCGGCCCTGTTCGAGCAGCGGCGCCTCGCGGATGCCGATCTGCTCGAGCTGCAGGCGGTTGTTGCCGATGAACAGCGTCGACGTTCGCAGCTCGCAGGCCTGCAGATCGCCGTCCTGCTCGAGATGGAGGCGCAACCGCCGGTGCCCGCGCAGCAGCGTCATGACGCCCGACCACAACGCCACCAGGCGGCTGCGTCCGTACTGCTGCTTGTAGGCCTCGCGGTCCTCGAGCAGCTTCGGGTAGAGCCCGAGGCTGGCGTTCACGAGGAACACGCGGTCGTTGACCAGCCCCACCTGCACCGGCTGCGCCTCGGCCGTCAGCAGCAATCGGGTGCCCTCTTCCGTCGTGGCCGGCAGCCCGTGGGTGCGACTGAAGTAGTTGAAGGTGCCCTGCGGCAGCACCCCGAAGGCGCAGCCGCTGCCCAGAACCGCCTGTGCCACCGCATTGATCGTGCCGTCGCCACCGGCGGCGACCACGATGCCGCCACGCGCACGCGCGCGACCGACCACATTGCGCGCGATGTCGTGCAGCCGCGCCGGCTCGTCGACCACCGTCAGTTCGTGCTCCCGCCCCGCCTCGCTCAGCACACGCTCGATCGTCGCGCGCGTGGCGTTGGCGTCGTCGCTGCCGGAACCGACGTTGAGCACCACGAAGATCGGCGCGTCGGAGTCGGGCTCGGGAGGGTCGGTAGGCATGGTCGGTGGGCGTGCGGCACGAAGACCGCATCAGACCATGCACCCCGGCCGCAAGCCATAGTCCGCGGACCGACCGCACGGTAGGAACTTGCCTACGCTCGTACTCCGGACATCCACTCGACGAGGCGGGCGCGCCGACGCCGGCGCGCGGGCCCCTAGCGTCGGGCCTTGCCGGAACCGAACAGGCCGCGCAGCAGGCCGGGCTCCGAACGGGCGGCCGGGTTGGTGCGAGTGACCATCAGGCTGGAGGTCAGGTAGAGCGCATTGAGCAGGCGCGCGGCCCGCTCGACGTTCATGCCGGGGAAGCGCGCTACGTCGCGCATCGAGACCGATTCCTTGCGCAGTCGCTCGATGGCCGAGCCGAGGGCGCCCGGCGCATTCAGGTTCTCGATCGCCGAGCGATCGACCACGCGGTAGGCTGCCGTGCCGCCGATCTCGCTGAGCAGGGTGCGTCGCGGACCGTTCAGAGCCATGGTCCAGAGCAGCGGAGCCAGGGGGCGGTAGCAATCCGCCTGACCCACCCGCTCATGCATCCAGTGACCCGGTGGCCTCACGCCCGGCGGCTCGACGGTCAGCACGCGCAGCTCGGCCAAGCCCTCTGCAGACGCGCCGGTCATGTCGCGCGGCGAGTGGTAGAGGCGCTCGTCGGGGAACACGGTGATGGGCCACACCAGCTGCTCGTGCTGCAGGCAGAGCAATGCCGGCTCCCGGTGCCGTATGCAGGCGGCGATCACCTCGAGGATGTCGCCCTCCTGCAGGTCCTCCTCGATCTGCCGCAGGTCAGCCATCAGCGTGCTGGGCAGCAGCGTCGGCCCGCCCGCCAGACGCATGAAGCCGCTGGTGCCGGTTTCCGCCCGCACGCGCTCGAACGCACTGATGCGCCACAACGTGGACGCCGCAAAGTCACGCATCGCTTCCCGCATCACTCTCTCCCTGAACTGCTGGCCGGTGGCCTATGAATACATCATGAACGACGATGGCGACAAGTCGTCGCTGCGGCGGACCCCGCAATCGAGGGGAATTGTGGTCCGGGGCAGCCCCACCGGCGGGCTCACGCCAACACCTCTGCGGCGTCCTCTGCCTCTTCGCCCAGGAAGCCCCCACTCTGGTGCGTCCACAATCGCGCATACAGCCCACCTCGCGCGAGCAGGCTGCGGTGGTCGCCCTGCTCGACGATGCGGCCGCGGTCCAGCACGACCAGCCGGTCCATCGCCGCGATCGTGCTGAGCCGGTGGGCGATGGCGACAACCGTCTTGCCCTCCATCAGCCGGTACAGGCTGGCCTGGATGGCCGCCTCGACCTCCGAGTCGAGCGCGCTGGTGGCCTCGTCGAGCAGCAGGATCGGTGCGTCCTTCAGCATCACGCGCGCGATCGCGATGCGCTGCCGCTGGCCGCCCGAGAGCTTGACGCCGCGTTCGCCAACATGGGCGTCGTACCCGGTCCGTTGCTTCGGGTCGGTCAGGCCCTGGATGAACTCGTGTGCCTCGGCCCGTCGGGCGGCGAGCACCATGTCGGCATCGGTCGCGTCGGGCCGGCCGTAGAGGATGTTGTCCCGCACCGAGCGGTGCAGCAGCGAGGTGTCCTGCGTGACCATGCCGACCTGCTCGCGCAGGCTGTTCTGTGTCACCCCGGCGATGTCCTGGCCGTCGATCAGCACGCGGCCTCGTTCGATGTCGTAGAAGCGCAGCAGCAGGTTGATGAGGGTGGACTTGCCGGCACCGGACCGGCCGACCAAGCCGATCTTCTCGCCCGCCCGGATGTCCAGCGACAGGTTCTCCACCACCATCCGCTCGCCGCCGTAGCCGAAGCTCACGTCCTCGAAACGGATCTCGCCGCGGCTTACCTGCAGCGGCCGTGCGTCCGCCCGGTCGACCACCGCATGGGGTCGCGACAACGTGTTCATGCCGTCCTGAACCGTGCCGATGTGCTCGAACAGCGCCGCCATCTCCCACATCACCCAGTGCGAGATGCCGTTGAGCCGCAGCGACATCGCGGTCGCCGCCGCCAGCGCGCCCACCCCCACCTGCCCTTGCGTCCAGAGCCACAGCGTCGCACCGGCCGTGCTCAGGATCAGCAGCATGCTCAGCGAGTGGTTGACGATCTCGAAGCCGGTGACCAGCCGCATCTGCGCCTGCACGGTCTGCAGGAACTCCTGCATCGCGCCGCGTGCGTAGCCGGCCTCCCGCCCGGCATGCGAGAACAGCTTGACGGTGGCGATGTTCGTGTAGGCATCGGTGATGCGCCCGGTCATCAGCGAGCGCGCATCGGCCTGCGACTGCGCCACACGCGCCAGCCGGGGCACGAAATGCCGCAGAGCCAGCGTGTAGAGCGCCACCCAGCCCAGGAAGGGCAGCAGCAGCCATGCATCGAAGCCGCCCAGCACCAGCAGCAGCGTGACGAAGTAGATCACCACGAACACCAGCAGCTCGGCCAGGATCATCCAGGTGTCGCGCACCGCCAGCGCCGTCTGCATCACCTTGGTGGCCACCCGGCCGGCGAACTCGTCCTGGTAGAAGCCCATGCTCTGGCCGAGCATCAGCCGGTGGAAGTTCCAGCGCAGCAGCATCGGGAAGTTGCCGGCCAGCGCCTGCTGCTTGATCAGCGATTGCAGCGCGATCAGCAGCGTGCTACCCGCCAGCACCGCCGCCAGCAGCATCAGTGTGCCGCCCTGCTCGGCCCACAGACGCGCGGGCGCCACCGCGGCCAACCAGTCGACGATGCGGCCGAGCATGCTGAACAGCAGTGCCTCGAACGCCCCGATGCCGGCGGTCAACAAGGTCATCGCCAGCAGCCAGGGCCGCAGCCCGCGCGTGCTGTGCCACAGGAAAGGCAGCAGCCCCTTGGGCGGCGGCGTGGGCGCCGCGTCTGGGTAAGGATGGAGCAGCTTCTCGAACGCGCCGAACACGCAGGGTCTCCGTGGTGGATGGGGCCCGCACCGGAGCCAGGCGGCGAGGTTAGCCGATGGCAATGGCCCTGCCCCCATGCCAGCGTCGACA
>NZ_AZSN01000053.1:0-24235 GCF_000576225.1 Methylibium sp. T29-B
CGGCGCTGCCGGAGGCCGCACCGCGCGCGGGCGGGGCGCGCGGCGCTGGCCGTTGCGGGCCGGCTTCTCGAGGAAGCTGCGCTCCACATCCAGCGTCGAGCGCACGCCGATGTCGTCGCCATGCTTCTTCAGCCACTGGTCCGCGGCCCGACGCCCGAGCTCGAACAAGCCGTCGAGGAACACCCGGTCGGTGTTGAACTTGCTGCTCGCGTTGAACGGCGCCAGGCCTTCGTCGTCGGCGATCATGTGCAGGCGCAGGTCCTTGTAGTGGCCGGCCTCCAGCCGGCCCTCGCGCACCAGGCGCGACACGAAGGCGATCGCGCGCATCTCGGCCACCAGGCTGGCGTTGAAGGTGATCTCGGACAGGCGGTCGATGATCTCGACACTGCGGGTCGGCGTCCCCTCGTGCTGCAGCGGGTTGATCTTCACCAGCAGGATGTCGAGCGTCTCGGTGTTGTAGATCAGCGGGTAGATCGCCGGGTTGCCGGTGTAGCCGCCATCCCAGTAGGCCTCCCCGTCGATCGTCACGGCCTGGAAGATGAACGGCAGGCAGGCGGAGGCCAGCAGCGCATCGATCGACAGGTCCTTGCCGGTGAAGACGTGGGCCTGGCCGCTGCGCACGCTGGTAGCCGTGATGAACAGCGGGATGTCGCAACGCCGCAGCGCGTCCTCGTCGACATGCCGCCGGGCCACGTCGCGCAGCGGGTTCAGGTTCAGCGGGTTGAACTCATAGGGGCTGAAGGCGCGAAAGAAGCTGTTGAGCCACTGGTAGCTCGGCAGCTTGTCGAAGTTGAAGCTGCTGCCGGCCGCACTGGCTTGGCTCAGCGAGAACGGCGAGAAGATCTGGCTGCTGGTGCTGACGTCGTGCCAGAAGGCCGTGAGTGCCGCGCGCGCGCCGGCGCGGCCGCCACGGGCATGTCCCGTCGCCAGCACGGCGGCGTTGAGCGCGCCGGCACTGGTGCCCGAGATCGCGGAGATCTCGACCGCGTCGTCCTCGAGCAGCCGGTCGAGCACGCCCCAGGTGAAGGCACCGTGGGACCCTCCACCCTGCAGAGCAAGATCGACGCGGCGCGGTGCGGCGGGCGAGCGGTTGTTCGGGTGTGACGGCGACTCTGGCATGGCATCTCCCGGCTGGCGTCCAGTCTACGCCGGCGCCCCGACGAATGCTGCATTGCAGCAAACAACCCTCCTTGGCGTCGGCCGGGACTAAGCCGGGTTGGCCGTCCCGCTGGCAAGAGGCGCGGCACGCGGCAGACGGTCGGCCGGCCAGGCGGCGAAGCGCACGGTGAAGCGCGCGCCGGGGCTGCTGCCTTCAGGCACGGGGCCTTCGCGGGTGTCGTCCAGCGTCAACGTAGCACCGTGCTGTCGAGCGATCTCGGCGACGATCGCCAGGCCCAGGCCCGAGCCATCGACATCGGTCCCCAGGGCGCGGTAGAAGGGCTGGAACACCAGTTCACGCTCCGCCGCGGGGATGCCGGGGCCGGAATCCTCGACCTGCAGCACCACGACCTGGCCGAACGGGTCGCTGACGACCCTCACCGTCACCGTGCCTCCGGGAGGGGTGTAGTGCAGGGCGTTGTCGACCAGGTTGCGGATCATCTCGCGCAGCAGCAGCGCATGGCCGAGCACGCTGCTGCGCTGCGGCTCGGCCGTCTCGCCGTCGGCGCCCGGTCCCTCGTAGCCGAGGTCGATGCGCTTCTCGAGCGCGCGCGGCACGAAGTCGCGGACGGTCTCCGTTGCCAGCCTCGCCAGCCGGACCTCGGCCACGCGGGCGGCGAGTTCGCGGTCCTCGGCGCGCGCCATCGCCAGCAACTGGTTGACCATGTGCGCGGCCCGCTGGCTCGACAGCGCGATCTGCTGCAGCGAGCGCTTCAGCGCCTCGGGCTCGCGTTCACCCGCGTCGATCTCGCGCTGCGCGATCTCGGCCTGGGTGCGCAGGCCGGCCAGCGGCGTCTTGAGCTGGTGGGCGGCATCGGCGAGAAAGCGCCGCTGCGTCGCCAGCGAGCGGTCCAGGCGCTCCAGCAGGTCGTTGATGGCTCGCACCAGCGGCGACACCTCCTCCGGCGCCTCCATCTCGTCGATCGGGCTCAGGTCATCAGCCGCACGGCGGCGGATGCGCTGCTGCAGCTCGTTGAGCGGCGCGATGCCGCGCGCCAGTGCCAGCCACACCAGCAGCACCGCGAGCGGCAGGATCACGAACTGCGGCAGGATCACGCCCTTGATGATCTCGGTGGCCAGCTGCGAGCGCTTGCCCAGGGTTTCGGCCACCTGCACCAGCGCCGGCGAGGTGGCGCCGGGAATCCGCGGCGCGGCGGGCATCGCCACCCACAGGTAGGCCACGCGCACGGCCTCGTTGTGCACCTCGTCGTCGCGATAGCGGACCTCTCCGACCGCCGCCACGTCGTCCTCGCGCGGGACCGGCAGCGTGTGATCGCCACCCACATACTCGCCCCGCGCGCCCAGCACCTGGAAGTAGATCTGGTCCGCCTCGTCGGCCCGCAGCAGTTGATCGGCTCCGGGCGGCAGAGCGAACGCAACGCGGCCCTGGTCGACGCTTACCTGCTGCGACAGCGCCCTCGCCATCTCGCCGAGCGCGCGATCGTAGGGACGGTTGGCGATGTTCTGGGCGACCAGCCAGGTCAGCGCGACACTCATCGGCCACAGCAACAGCAGCGGCGCGAGCATCCAGTCGAGGATCTCGCCGAACAGCGAGCGTTGTCCGCGCAGCGTGTTCATGCCCGAAGGCGCGCGCCGCGCAGCATGCCGGCTCAGCCCGCGATCTTCTCGAGGCAGTAGCCCAGGCCGCGCACGGTGGCGATGCGCACCGGGCCCTGCTCGATCTTCTTGCGCAGGCGGTGGATGTAGACCTCGATCGCGTTGTTGCTGACCTCGTCGCCCCATTCGCACAGGCGCTCGACCAGCTGATCCTTGCTGACCAGCCGGCCGGCACGCTGCAGCAGCACCTCGAGCAGCGAGAGCTCGCGAGCCGACAGCTCGATCATCTGGTCGTTCAGGTAGGCCACGCGCCCAGTTGCATCGAACGACAGCGGGCCGTGCTTGATGATGGCCGAGGCGGTGCCCAGGCCACGCCGCGTCAGCGCTCGCACGCGCGCCTCCAGTTCCTGCAGCGCGAAGGGCTTGGCCATGTAGTCGTCGGCCCCCAGGTCCAGCCCCTTCACGCGCTGCTCCACGCTGTCGGCCGCGGTCAGGATCAGCACTGGCGTCACGGTGCCGCGCGCGCGCATCTTGCGCAGCACCTCCAGGCCGTGCAGCTTGGGCAGTCCGAGATCGAGGATCACCAGGTCGAACTCGTGGTCGGCCAGCGCCGCATCGGCCTCGCTGCCGCTTCCGACCTGATCCACCGCATAGCCACCCTTGCGCAAGGTGCGCAACAGACCGTCGGCCAGCACCTGGTCGTCTTCGGCGATGAGGATCCTCATGGACGTGTCTCCCTCGGCGGCGCATGGGTTTCGTTGTGGTCAGCGCCGGGTTCATTGTAGGGAGGGGCTTCGGAAGAGCCAAAAACTACTGTACAAATAACCAGTTTCGACCATAATCCCGAGCAAACCGGAGGCTCAGCATGGATGCAAGCGTCAAGACATTGAACACCGAAAAGGCCAAGGCCCTGCAGGCTGCGCTCGCGCAGATCGAGAAGCAGTTCGGCAAGGGCACGATCATGCGCCTCGGCGAAGGCGAGGTCATCGATGACATCGAGGTGGTGTCCACCGGCTCGCTGGGCCTGGACATCGCCCTCGGCGTCGGCGGCCTGCCGCGCGGACGCGTCATCGAGATCTACGGTCCCGAGTCCTCGGGCAAGACCACGCTCACCCTGCAGGTCATCGCCGAGATGCAGAAGCTGGCCGGCACCTGCGCCTTCATCGATGCCGAGCATGCGCTCGACTCGCAGTACGCCCAGAAACTGGGGGTCAACCTGCAGGAGCTGCTGATCTCCCAGCCCGACACCGGCGAGCAAGCGCTCGAGATCGTCGACGCGCTGGTGCGCTCCGGCTCGGTCGATCTGATCGTTGTCGACTCGGTCGCGGCGCTCACGCCCAAGGCTGAACTCGAAGGCGAGATGGGCGACTCCCTGCCCGGCCTGCAGGCACGGCTGATGAGCCAGGCGCTGCGCAAGCTCACCGCGACGATCAAGAAGTCGAACTGCATGGTGATCTTCATCAACCAGATCCGCATGAAGATCGGCGTGATGTTCGGCTCACCCGAAACCACCACCGGCGGTAACGCGCTGAAGTTCTATGCCTCGGTGCGGCTCGACATCCGCCGCATCGGCAGCATCAAGCGTGGCGAAGAAGTGATCGGCAACGAGACCAAGGTCAAGGTCGTCAAGAACAAGGTCTCCCCGCCATTCAAGACCGCCGAGTTCGACATCCTGTTCGGCGAGGGCGTGTCACGCGAGGGCGAGATCATCGACCTGGGCGTCATCGCCAAGGTGATCGACAAGTCGGGCGCCTGGTACGCCTACAACGGCGAGAAGATCGGCCAAGGCAAGGACAACAGCCGCGAGTTCCTGCGCGAGAACCCTGAACTGGCCCACGAGATCGAGAACAAGATTCGTGAATCGCTGGGCGTGGCGCTGCTGCCCAGCATCGAGATCGAAGTCCCCAAGGGCACCAAGCAGGCGGCTGCCGGCGCCTGAGGCGGGGGAAGCTCCGCGGGCTCGCGGCCGACGGAGGCGTCTCGTGGTCCGTCCCGCGCCCACCCTGAAGGCCAAGGCGCTGACCTATCTTGCGCAGCGCGAGCACAGCCGCATCGAGCTGCGACGCAAGTTGCTGTCACACGTCGATCGGCAGCGCAGGGCGGCGGGGTCATCGCCGCTGTCGGCCGACGCCCCTGCGCCGGCGCTGCCGACCGAGCAGGAGGTCGACGACCTGCTCGACTGGCTCGCGGCGAAGGACCTGCTCAGCGCCGACCGCTTCATCGAGACCCGCGTGAGCGCCCGCGAGGGGCGCTTCGGCAATCTGCGCATCCACCGGGAACTCGCGCAGCACGGCATGGCTCTCGACGCAGAGACCGCGCAACAACTCAAGGACAGCGAACTCGCCCGCGCCCGTGCGGTATGGGCCAAGCGTTTCGGCACGCCGGCCGTCGATGCCGCCGATCGAGCGCGGCAGATGCGTTTTCTGAGCGCCCGAGGCTTCAGCTCGGAAACGGTGGGCCGCGTGGTGAAGTCAGCTGGGCGCGAAGACTGAGCCAATCACACGCCGAGCATCAGCGCGATGTTCTGCACCGCGGCGCCCGACGCGCCCTTGCCCAGGTTGTCGAGCCGTGCCACGAGCACGGCCTGGCCGCGATCCTCGTTGCCGTAGACCCGCAACTCCAGCCGGTTGCTGTCGTTCAGCGCCTCGGCCTCGATCTTGCCGCCCGGCTCGGCCGTCACCACCTGGACCCATGGCTGACCGGCATAGCGTGCCCGCAACGCCGCCTCGAGGTCGGCCGGCTTCGGCCGCCCGTTCAGCAGATCGAGGTGCAACGCCACCTGCACCAGCATGCCCTGGCGGAAGTTGCCGACGCTGGGCACGAAGATCGGTCGACGCTCCAGCCGGCTGTACTGCTGCAGTTCAGGCAAGTGCTTGTGTTCGAGGCCAAGGCCGTAAAGCTCGAAGGATGGGGCGTCACCGGCCTCATAAGCCTCGATCATTGTTCTTCCGCCCCCGGAGTAACCACTCACAGCGTGCACGGCTACCGGATAGTCTGTCGGCAGCAAACCCGCATCGACCAAAGGGCGCAGCAACGCGATGCCGCCGGTCGGATAGCACCCAGGGTTGGCCACGCGGCGCGATGCCGCAACGGCGGCCGCTTGCGCCGGCAGCAACTCCGGAAATCCATAGACCCAGCCAGACGCCACGCGATGGGCCGTACTGGCGTCGACAATCTTCGGCCCCCCGCCCGGCAAGCTGTCGGCCAGCGCCACCGATTCGCGCGCGGCATCGTCATGCAGGCACAGCACCACCAGATCCACGCCGGCCATCAGCTCGCGCTTCGCACCGGCGTCCTTGCGGCGAGCGGGGTCGATGCTGACGAGCTCGATCCCGTCCGTCCCGGCCAGTCGCTCGCGGATGCCGAGTCCGGTCGTGCCGGCTTCGCCGTCGATGAAGATGCGGGCCGGGCGGGTGCTCATGGTGTGCAAGGAGGGGCGGACAGCGGGGAGGTCGATGGTAGCAACGCCGGGCGTCAGTCGCGTGTCATCAAGGGTTCCCGTGGAGTTCTTGGTGCAATGCAGCATGCTAAAGTCGATCGGCTTTTCCCGGCGTGCCACCCGCGCCGTGCCGCCCGCGGGCGGGCGCCGAACCGTCCGACTTCTTCGACTCGAACCACCCACCTCGAATCCAGCGCGACCATGAAGATCCACGAATACCAAGGCAAAGAGATCCTGCGCCAGTTCGGCGTTCCGGTACCCCGCGGCTATCCGGCGTTCACCGTGCAGGAGGCCGTCGAGGCCGCCCAGAAGCTCGGCGGCCCGGTGTGGGTCGTGAAGGCGCAGATCCACGCAGGAGGCCGCGGCAAGGGCGGCGGCGTGAAGCTCGGCAAGAGCCTGGACGAGGTGAAGGCACTGTCGGGCCAGATCCTGGGCATGCAGCTCAAGACCCACCAGACCGGCCCCGAGGGCCAGAAGGTGCGGCGCCTGTACATCGAGGAAGGCGCGGACATCAAGAAGGAATATTACGTCTCGCTGGTGACCGACCGCGCGACGCAGAAGGTAGCCCTGATCGCCTCGAGCGAAGGCGGCATGGACATCGAGGAGGTCGCGCACAGCACCCCCGAGAAGATCATCACAGAGGTGATCGATCCGCTGACCGGCCTGGGCGACGCGCAGGCGAAGAAGATTGCCGCCGCGGTGGGCCTGCCGGAGGCCTCGCACGCCCAGGCGGTGACGCTGCTGCAGAACCTGTACCGCTGCTACATGGAGACGGACGCCTCGCTGGTCGAGATCAATCCGCTGAACTGCGACAGCAAGGGCAACCTGATCGCGCTCGACGCGAAGTTCAACTTCGATGCGAACGCCCTGTTCCGCCACCCGGAGATCGTCGCCTACCGCGACCTCGACGAGGAAGACCCGGCCGAGATCGAGGCCAGCAAGTTCGACCTCGCCTACATCCAGCTCGATGGCAACATCGGCTGTCTGGTCAACGGCGCCGGCCTGGCGATGGCGACGATGGACACCATCAAGCTGTTCGGCGGCGAGCCGGCCAACTTCCTTGATGTCGGCGGCGGCGCGACGGCCGAGAAGGTCACCGAGGCCTTCAAGATCATGCTGAAGAACCCCGAGGTCAAGGCCATCCTGGTCAACATCTTCGGCGGCATCATGCGCTGCGACACGATCGCGGACGGCGTGGTCACCGCCTCGCGTGCGGTCGGCCTGAAGGTGCCGCTGGTGGTGCGCATGAAGGGCACCAACGAAGACCTGGGCAAGAAGATCCTGGCCGACTCCGGTCTGCCGATCATCGCCGCCGACACCATGGCCGAAGCGGCCACCAAGGTTGTCGCCGCCGTCGCCTGAGCCCTCGAAGGACACCGAACATGAGCATTCTGATCAACAAGAACACCAAGGTCATCACCCAGGGCATCACGGGCAAGACCGGTCAGTTCCACACCCGCGGCTGCCGCGACTACGCCAACGGCAAGAACTGCTTCGTCGCCGGCGTCAACCCGAAGAAGGCCGGCGAGGACTTCGAGGGCATCCCGATCTACGCCAGCGTCAAGGACGCCAAGGCCCAGACCGGCGCGACCGTCAGCGTGATCTACGTGCCGCCGGCCGGCGCCGCCGCGGCGATCTGGGAGGCGGTCGAGGCCGACCTGGACCTGGCGATCTGCATCACCGAAGGCATCCCCGTGAAGGACATGCTGGTGGTGCGCAACAAGATGAAGGCCAAGGAGGCCGCCGGCGGCAAGAAGACGCTGCTGCTCGGCCCCAACTGCCCGGGCCTGATCACGCCCGAGGAGATCAAGATCGGCATCATGCCGGGCCACATCCACCGCAAGGGCCGCATCGGCGTGGTCAGTCGCTCCGGCACGCTGACCTACGAAGCGGTGGCGCAGCTGACCGAGATCGGCCTGGGTCAGTCGAGCGCGGTGGGCATCGGCGGCGACCCGATCAACGGCCTCAAGCACATCGACGTGATGAAGGCCTTCAACGACGATCCGGACACCGACGCGGTGATCATGATCGGCGAGATCGGCGGCCCCGACGAGGCCGAGGCCGCGCAATGGTGCAAGGCCAACATGAAGAAGCCGATCGTCGGCTTCATCGCTGGCGTGACGGCCCCCCCGGGCAAGCGCATGGGCCATGCCGGCGCGTTGATCTCGGGCGGCGCCGACACGGCTGACGCCAAGCTGGCGATCATGGAGGAATGCGGCTTCACGGTTACCCGCAACCCGTCGGAGATGGGCAAGCTGCTCAAGGGCCTGCTCTGACCGCAGGGCCGCGCGCCGCACGGCGCACCGACCCCGCCTGCAAGGCCGCCCTCGGGCGGCCTTGTTCGTTACCGGTGCCAAGCGGTCGTCCGCATGCGTAGTCTCCGCAAGCCGCGCCGGGGTGAGGGGCCTCTACACTGCCCGAGGACCGTGGGCACGGCCCGCACAGCGCAGCAGAAGGAAGCCAGATGGAACAGTTCATGACCCCGGACTTCTGGGTCGCGGTCGGACAGATCATCCTGATCGACATCGTGCTAGGTGGCGACAACGCAGTGGTCATCGCGCTGGCGTGCCGCCAGCTGCCGGCGGCACAGCGCACCAAGGGCATCCTGTGGGGCACCGCCGGCGCCATCCTGCTGCGCGTCATCCTGATCTTCTTCGCGCTGACGCTGCTCGCCATCCCCTACCTGAAACTGGTGGGGGCCGTGCTGCTGGTGTGGATCGGCGTCAAGCTGCTCGCGCCGGACCATGAGGACGGCCACGGCAACATCCAGGGCAGCGACAAGCTGTGGAGCGCCGTCAAGACCGTGATCGTCGCCGACCTGGTGATGAGCATCGACAACGTCATCGCGATCGCCGGAGCGGCCGAAAGCGCCGGTGGCGACCACAAGATGCCGCTGGTGATCTTCGGCCTGCTGGTCAGCATCCCCATCATCGTCTGGGGCAGCCAGCTGGTGCTCAAGCTGATGGACCGCTTCCCGATCATCATCACGGTCGGCGGCATGCTGCTGGGCTGGATCGCCGGGACGATGGCCGTCACCGACCCCGGCGTCACGCACCTGATCGCTCAGACCGACACCCTCAAGTACGCCGCCGGCATTTCCGGCGCGCTGCTGGTGCTGGCGATCGGCAAGTGGGTGGCGCGAGGCCGCACGCCGGCGCCGAGCACCTGAAGTCGCGCGAGGCCTGCTAACGTTCGGCGATGGCACCGACCATCTCCCTCGCCGCGACGCCTCTTTTCCGCCTCCGCGCACCGCACTGCCGCCCTGAGACCGCCTGCCCGCCGGCGCCTGCCGCCGCAGCACGCGCGGCATGACGGGCCTCTTCTGGGTGGGGGCTGGCGCTGGGCGCGGCAGCCGCGGTGGGCCTGCTGTGGCTTTGGCGTTACCGGCAAAGGGCGACACCGACGAAGCGCCGGCCGGACCGGGCGCCGGGCTTCAACTTCGTCAGCACACAGCACGACACGGTGGCCGACACCGTGCTCGATCCGCGCGTCCTGGACGCGCAACAGCGCCGCATCGGGCCCTACGTGGTGGAGCGCGACATCGGCCACGGCGCGATGGGCGCCGTGCTGCTGTGCCGTGACGAGCGCACCGGCGAAGCGGTGGCCCTCAAGACCATGGCGCTCGGCCGCGAATTCCACGGCGACGCACTGACCGACGCCCGCGAGCGCTTCTTCCGCGAGGCCGAGATGGCCGGCCGACTGCACCACCCCGACATCGTGTCGGTCCGCGAGGCCGGCGAGCAGGACGGCACCGCCTACATCGCGATGGAGCTGCTGAGCGGGCGCGATCTCAGCGAGTTCACCCAACCCGGCCGGCTGCTGCCGGTGCCCGCGGTGCTGGGCATCATCGCCCGCGTGGCGCAGGCGCTGGCCCATGCCCACCGTCAGGGCGTGACCCATCGCGACATCAAGCCGGCCAACATCATGGTCGAACTCAAGAGCGGCATGGTCAAGGTCACCGACTTCGGCATCGCCCGCATCATCGACTCGACGCAGACGCGCACCGGCATCGTGCTGGGAACGCCGTCGTTCATGTCGCCGGAGCAGATGGCGGGCGCCCGGGTCGACGGGCGCAGCGACCTCTACGCCCTCGGCGTCACGCTGTTCCAGCTGCTGACGGGCGCGCTGCCGCACCGGCCGGAGTCGATGGCCGAGCTGATCCGATCGATCGCCAACGACGTGGCGCCCGACGTGCGCACGCTGCGCCCCGAACTGCCCGCGGCGCTGGCCGACATCGTGGCCCTGGCGCTGGAGAAGCGCCCGGAGATCCGCTATGCCGATGGCGACGCGATGGCCACCGATCTGCATACGGTGCTGGTCCAGTGGCGTGAACAGGCGCGGGAACCGGCGGCACCCCCCGTCGACGCGGTGCCCGGCGACGCCCGGCCGGTGCCCGGGGCGCCAGAAGCCGGGCACAATCCCTAGTGTTCGCGCGCACTGGCGCGCTCAGTCGCTTTCCGATGCCCACGCTCCCGACCCCCTCCGCCCTGCGTTTCGAGTTCGTCAGTGCCACGGACACCGGCCGATCGCGCAACAACAACGAAGACGCGGTGGTGATCGACGAAGCCGCCTGCCTGGCAGTCCTGGCCGACGGCATGGGCGGCTACAACGCCGGCGAGGTGGCCAGCAGCATGGCCACCAGCTTCATCAAGGCCGAACTCGGCCGCTGGCTCAGCGAGGCCAGTGCCCAGGCCACCGACACCGACGTGCGGCGCGCCATGGACATCTGCGTCGACAACGCCAACCGCGCGATCTTCAACGCCGCCAACTCCAACCCGCAGTACGCCGGCATGGGCACCACGCTCGTGGTGGCCGTGCTGAGAGACGCACGGCTGCTGCTCGGGCACATCGGCGATTCGCGCGGCTACCGCTGGCGCGAAGGCGAGCTGTCGCAGATCACCCGCGATCACTCCCTGCTGCAGGAGCAGCTCGATGCCGGATTGATCACGCCCGAACAGGCCGCTGCGTCGAACAACAAGAACCTGGTCACGCGGGCGGTCGGCGTCGAGGACACCGTGCTGCTGGAGACCCACCTGCACCAGACCCAGCCCGGCGACTGGATCCTGCTCTGCTCCGACGGCCTGTCGGACATGATCGACGACGAGCAGATCGCCGCCGTGTTGCGCCAGCACGACTCTTTGCCGCAGGCCGCTCAGGCGCTGGTACAGGCAGCCAACGACGCTGGCGGACGGGATAACATCTCGGTCATTCTGGTGCGCGCTTCGGGCACCGCGCCGGTATCGCGGGCCTGGTGGCCGTTCCGCCGCTGAGGGGCAGCGCCCGGACATTCAGGCGCGCAGCAGGTCGCCGGGTTCCACCACATCAGAAGTCAGACGCACGGGGTCACGCATGGGCAAGCTGGTCGTATCGCTGGACGGGGTCGTCATCAAGGAAGTCCAGCTCACCAAGGACAAGACGACCCTCGGTCGCCGGCCCTACAACGACATCGTGATCGACAACCTGGCCGTCAGCGGCGAGCACGCCGTGCTGCAGATGGTGGGCCAGGACGTCTTCATCGAAGACCTCAACAGCACCAACGGCACCTACATCAACGGCAAGGCCGTGAAGAAGCAGCTGCTGCAGCACAACGACACCGTCGAGATCGGCAAGTACAAGATCAAGTACCTGAGCGTCGAAAGCTCGGACTACGAGAAGACCATGATCATCAAGCCGGGTGCGGCGGCCACGGCGCCGAACTTCCAGCACACCGCGCCGATGAGCAACACCAACTTCGCGACGCTCACCGGCACCAGCTCGGCGTCGATCAAGGTGCTCAATGGCGCTGCGGTCGGCCGCGAGGTGGCGCTCACCAAGGTGGTCACGACCGTCGGCAAGCCCGGCGTGCAGGTCGCCTCCATCACCAAGCGCCCAGGCGGCTACGTGTTCGCCCACGTCGAGGGCGGCAGCCGCCCCACCGTCAACGGCAGCGAGGTCAGCAGCGACCCCGTGCACCTGAAGAACGGCGATGTGATCGAACTCGCCGGCACCCAGATGCAGTTCGTGCAGGACTGAACGGGAAGGTCCCGGCGCCTCGGCGGGCCGAGGCGCCGCTGCAGGCATTAATGCCGCAGCGTGATCACTTTGCGACACCCCCCGTCGCGCCGGCCGCCGAGCCGTGAGGCATCGCACGGCGGGTCGCTTGCCCGCCGTTCGGCCCGGCGGCACCATGCGAGCGTGACGTTCTTCGTTTCCTTGATCCTGACACCGCCGCGTTGCCGGGGCTGACCCCATGAGCCACTCCCCCGTGCGCCTGCAGGTGCTCGGCTGCTCCGGCTCCATCGCCTCGGGCAGCCGCACCACCGCCTTCCTGCTCGACGACAACGTGCTGATCGACGCCGGCACCGGCGTGGGCGACATGGCTCTCGATGCGATGGCCCGCGTGGACGACATCCTCGTCTCGCATTCCCATCTCGACCACGTGCTGGCCATCCCGCTGCTCGCCGACAGCGTGATGAAGCTGCGGCTGGCGCAGCCCGAGCGCGGACCGATCCGCGTGCACGGCCTGCCCGAGACGCTGGCGGCATTGCGCGCCCACCTCTTCAACGGCCAGCTCTGGCCCGACTTCACCAGCATCCCGAGCGCCGCTTACCCGATCATCCGGCTGCTGCCCTTCGCCATTGGCGACACCCTGCGCTTCGGCCACGGCGATGCCGAGCGGCGCGTGGAGGTGCTGCCCGCATCGCACACCGTCCCGGCCTGCGGCTTCGCCGTCGACAGCGACGAGGGCTGGTGGGTCTACAGCGGCGACACCGGCCCCAACCCCGCACTGTGGGCCGCCCTGAAGGGCCGGCGCATTGCCCACCTCATCATCGAGACCGCCTTCGGCGACGACGAACGCTGGCTCGCCGACCTGAGCGGCCACCTGGCGCCCAGCAGCCTGGCCACCGAACTGGCCCAGCTGGACGGCAGCGTGCCGGTGCACATCACCCACCCCAAGCCCGGCGAGGTGGCGGCGGTGGTGGCGCAAATCCGGGCCATCGACACGGCGCACCGGGTGGAGCCGTTGGTGAAGGGCTTGGTGTTCACGCTGTAGATCGCAGCGTCACGATGCGACCAAAAGTGTCGATATCGGACGGCCACGGTTCCTCGATTCAGCGTTCGATGTGACGCGATCTGTCCCACTTTCACCGCGATGCGCAAACGCTCCGTGGTTTAGCTCACGTTCAGGCGAGTCCGCCGCTTGGCACGGAGCCTGCCTTTCGAACCACGTCTATCACCCGGTTCAACCGCTCAAGGAGAGTTCAGATCATGAAGAAGCACATTCAGAAGGGTTTCACCCTCATCGACTGATGATCGTCGTGGCGATCATCGGCATCCTGGCGGCGGTTGCGCTGCCGGCTTATCAGGACTACACAATTCGCTCGCGTGTCTCTGAAGGACTGTCACTTGCGTCAGAGGCGAAAGTTGTTGTCGCCGACAACGCTGCGAATGGGACGCCCGCGGCTAACGGTGGTCTAGGCGCAGGGTACCGGACCGGTGCTGCAACCACGTGTGCAGCAGCCGGCAACTGCGTCAATCCGATTGGCACTCCGAATATCACTTCCGTGACGATTGCTTCGGGGACTGGTTTGATTACGGTTACGACGACGGCTCGTGCGGGCAACGGCACGCTCACGCTCAACCCGCAATCCAACGGTGCGGCACTCGCTGCAGGAACCGTCCCAACCGGCCCAATGGTTTGGACATGCTTTGCCGCTGGCAAGACTGGCGCAGTTGGCGCTCCTACGCTGCTTGGGAAGTATGCTCCCGCAGAATGCCGCGCTTGATATTCAGTTCTTCGATTTTTTGAAAGGACGCCGCGGCGTCCTTTTTTGTTTTCTGTATGCATAACCCGAAAGGCGCAACTGGTATTCGAATAACGGTACTGAATCGGGTACAGGGTCACCAAGCGCATGTTCCAGCTTCACGGCGTGACCATCAGCGGAGCGGCCATTCATCTGTCGACAGATTCAGACCCAGCTGCTTCATTCCGGTCTTCGGGTTGACGGTCACTGGCTCAGGTCATGCAAGCAGCCGGCCGGCCGGTTATGCAGCCCTTGCTTAGTCGATGTTTGATTGGAGAGTCTGCGGCTCTGTCATTTCTGTGGAGAGCATGAATACACAACCGATTGCGAGGCTTCTGCTGACTGGCAGCATCGTCTTACCCCTGCTCGCCTCATGGCCTGGCACACCGGACGCGGTACTCGCGAATCAATTGTTGGCTCTAGCATTCGCTGGCCTGCTGCCATTCATTCGGGGTCGCACCGTACAACAGCCTAGCGTTGAGTTCCTGTCGGTGGGTACCGGCTGGCTAGTGGTGTTGGGTGCATACATTGCATCAAGCAAATTGCTTGATGGTGCGAGCCTGAGTGATCTGGCGGTGTTGGCATCTACTTTTGTAGTCCTGTGGATTGCAGCAGCCAAGACAAGCTCTTCGGTCAACAGCGCCTTCGCGTTTGGTTGGAGTCTTGCGGGGATGCTGTGTGTCATCGTTGCACTCGTCCAATACTTCGCACCATCAATCGCGGATGGCTTGCTCGTTGCCATCAACACCTCGCCCGGCCGCGCCGTGGGCAACATGCGCCAACCCAACCATTTGGCCACCGCGCTGTTGTGCGCGATGGTCATGACGGCCTGGCTGTGGCAGGCCGGTCGCCTGCGCGCACCGTGGGCCGCCGCGTCGCTCTTCGCGATGGTGCTGGCGGTGGCGCTGAGCGCCTCGCGCACCGGGGCGCTGTCGCTCGGCGTGCTGCTGCTGTGGGCGGTGGTCGACCGCTCGTTGCCGCGCGCCGCACGCTGGACGCTCGCGCTGACGCCGCTGGCCTACCTCGTCTGCTGGGCGGGCCTGGCGGAGTACGCCGAATGGCAGCACGCACACTTCTATGCGGTCGAGCGGCTGCAGTCGCACAGTGACATCAGCAGCTCGCGTTTCGCCATCTGGCGCAATGCACTGGTGCTGGTGGCACAGAACCCGTGGACCGGCGTCGGCTGGGGCAACTTCAACTTCGCGTGGACCTTCACGCCTTTCCCGGACCGGCCGGTCGCCTTCTTCGATCACACGCACAACCTCCCGCTGCAATTGGCAGTGGAGATCGGCCTGCCGGCCACGGCCTTGGTGCTGGGACTGTTCGGCTGGGCGCTGTGGCGCGCACGCGGGGCGTGGCGGGTGGCGGGCGAACAGCCGGGCCATCCGGCGCGCGCGGCTTTCGTGATGCTGGTGGTGCTGGGGATGCACAGCCTGCTCGAGTACCCGCTGTGGTACGCCTACTTCCTGCTGCCGGCAGCCTGGGCGCTGGGCGTGTTTCTCGGGTCGGCGCCGGCGAAGGAGCCGGCCTCCGATCGCAATGAGCCGGCGAGTCCGGCAGCCGCCACCGCCATGGCGCGGTGGCCGACCTGTCTTCTTCGAGCGGCCGGAGCATTGATGATCCTCGGCGCCGCGTATGCCGCCTGGGATCACCGCCGCGTCGAGGTGATCTTCGCGCCGCCGGCCGGTGCCGGCTCGTTGGCGGAACGCATCGCCGCCGGACGCGAGAGCGTGCTGTTCGGCCACCACGCCGACTATGCCGCCGTGACCAACGAGCCGAAGGATCAGGCGCTTGCGAGCTTTCGCCGTCCGCTGCACCACCTGGTCGACGTGCGTCTGCTCATCGCGTACATCGAGGCGCTGAAGGCCAATGGCCGCGATGCCGAGGCACTCTACGCAGCCCAGCGGCTGCGGGAGTTCCGGCGCGACGACGCGCAGGCCTACTTCAAGGAGTGCACGGCCGACAACCCGGCACCGCCGCTCCAGTGCCGAACCGAGCCGGTGGCGCTGACCTGGCGCGATCTGGAGCCTTGAGTCCGGGGGACGCCGTCAGCCCGCCGCATCGGCGACGAACGAGCCCGACTTGCCGCCATGCTTCTCGAGCAGCCGCACCCCCTCGATCACCATGCCGCGGTCGATGGCCTTGCACATGTCGTAGATGGTCAGCAGGCCGATCTGGACGGCCGTCAACGCCTCCATCTCCACGCCGGTGGGCCCCAGCGTCTCGGCCGTCACGCGGCAGGCAATGCGCACTGCGGCCTCATCGACCTCGAACTCGGCGGCCACTCGCGTGAGCGGGAGCGGGTGGCACAGCGGAATCAGTTCGGCCGTGCGCTTCGCCGCCTGGATGGCTGCGATGCGCGCGATGCCGATCACGTCGCCCTTCTTCGCGCTGCCCTGTGCAATGACCTTCAGCGTGGCCGGCAGCATGCGGATCCAGCCCTCGGCCACCGCCACCCGATGCGTCGCCGCCTTGGCGGACACGTCGACCATGTGGGCCTGGCCCTGTGCGTCGAAGTGGGTCAGTCCGCTGGCCGGGGAAGATGACTTGGGGGTGACGCTCATGGCTGCGGCAACAATGGGAAACAAGGCTGCGGCATCATAGACGCACGCCTTGCTGAACTGCCTTGCTGCGCGAGGGTCACACCCGAGACCCGCCGCCGACCTGCCCGATGGACCAGACTTTCCCTTCTCCCGCCTCACCGCCCCCGGCGCAGCGCTTCGCGTTCGGTCACCGGCTGCGTGCTGCCGGCATCCACCTCGGCTTGAGCGCGGTGATCGCAGCCCTTGCTGCGGCACTCGTGTTCGGGCTTTGGTACCCCACGCCGTTCCGTGAGATCTCCGGCGGACGCGAGTTGTTCTTCATCGTCGTGGCAGTGGATGTGGTGCTGGGCCCGCTGATCACTTTTGCGGTGTTCGACCGCCGCAAGCCGTGGCGCGAGCTGCGGCGCGATCTAGCCATCGTCGGTGTTATACAAATGGCGGGCCTGCTGTACGGGTTGCATACGGTTTACGTCGCGCGCCCCGCGGTCATGGTCCTCGAAGTCGATCGGCTTCGAGTCCTCACTGCCGTAGACCTTGATGCGTCATCACTCGCTAAAGCCCCGCCAGAGTTCAGAGAACTGCCTTGGCATGGGACCCATGTGCTGGCCGCGCGCCGAGCCACGGATGCAGAGCGCCTCGAATCCATCGAGAAGGCCATGGCCGGCGTCGATATCGGCCAGCGCCCGGAGTTTTGGCTGCCGGCGTCCGAAACGAAGGCCGCTTTGCTTCAAAGTGCAAAGCCTCTCTCCGAGCTGCGGAAGCGCCACGTCGACCGATCGGCCGAGTTGCAGAAGTACATCGAAGCGACCGGCCGCACCGATGAGCAACTGAAGTTCCTGCCCTTGTTCGCGCGCCGCACCGACTGGGTTGCATTGCTCGACGCGGGCAGCGGCGAACTGGTGGGCTATGCCCCTTTCGATGGCTTCTGAAAGACAACGCCGCTGGCAGCGCGCTCTACCGCTGGCCCTGAGCCTGGCCCTCACGGCCCAGAGCCTGGTGCCGGCGGCAGTGGCCCAGGGCAACCCCGGCAGCTCGCGCAACAACCTGCCGGCGCTGGGCGACAGCGCGTCCGACGACATTTCGGTGTCGAACGAGCGCCGCATCGGCGATCGCATCATGCGCGACATCCGTCGCGATGCGGATTACCTCGACGACCCGATCCTGCTCGAGTACGTGCAGACGATGATGAGCGCGCTCATCGTGTCGTCGCGCGAGCGCGGCAACATCCCGACGGAGCTGGACGAGCGCTTCGCGTGGGAGGCCTTCCTCGTGCGCGACCGCACGGTGAATGCCTTCGCGCTGCCGGGCGGCTATATGGGCGTGCACCTGGGCCTGATGGCCATCACGGCGACGCCCGCCGAACTGGCGTCGGTGCTGGCGCACGAGTTGTCGCACGTGACGCAGCGGCACATTGCGCGCAGCGTGGGCGCGAACAAGCTCACCTCGCTGGCGGGGATCGCCGGGCTGATCCTGGGCGTGCTCGCGGCCAGCCGCAGCCCGGAGGCTGCCAATGCGCTGATCACCGGCGGGCAGGCCGTGGCCGTGCAGGGCCAATTGAACTACTCGCGCGACGCCGAGCGCGAGGCCGACCGCGTGGGCTTCAACGTGCTGACCGGCGCCGGCTACTCGCCGGCCGGCATGCCGGCGATGTTCGAGAAGCTGCTGCAGGCCTCGCGCCTGAACGACAGCCAGAACTACCCCTACCTGCGCAGCCACCCGCTGACCACCGAGCGCATCGGCGAAGCCCGCTCGCGCCTCGGCGTGGCCAATGCCGCGCCGCCGGCCCGGCCGCTGCTACACGTGCTGATGCAGGCCCGCGCCCGGGTGCTGATGGACACGCGCGACAGTGCGCTCCAGCGCGCCCAGGATTTCGACACCGAGCGCGCCCTGGCCACCGTCGCCACGCCCGCCGACCGGCTGGGGGCGCTGTACGGGAGCGCGCTGGCGTCGATCCTGCGGCGCGATTTCTCGCGCGCCGACGCGGCGTTGAGCGCCGCGCGCCCCTTGGCGGATGGCGACAAGGACGCCACGAATGCCTTGGCGCTGTTGACGCTGCAAGGCCTGCTGGTGCGCAGCGATGGCGCGCGCGCCGATGGCGTGCTCGGCAGCCTGCTGGCCGCGCCGGGAGGACAGGACTCACGCACGCTGCTGCTCGCGCAGGCGCAACGCGCGCTGCTGCCGGGCAGCACGCCCGAGATGCAGCGCGCGGCGGTCGATCGCTTGCAGACCTGGGTGGCCGTCCACCGGCAGGACGCGCTCGCGTGGGGCAGCGCCGCGCAACTGTGGGAACGCCTGGGTCAGCGCCTGCGCGCGGTGCGCGCAGACGCCGAGTCGCGCGCCGTGGTCGGCGACGTGCAAGGGGCCGTCGAGCGGCTGCGCGCCGCGCAGAAGCTGGCCCGCACGGCGACCGGCAGCGACTTCATCGAGGCTTCGGTGCTCGAGTCCCGGTTGCGGGAACTGGAGCTGCAGCGCCGACAGATCATCGCCGAGGAACGCGGCGAGCTTTGAGGTCGGCGAGCCGGAGCGACGGCGCGCCCCGTCGGCGCTTCACCGGCTGAACAGCCGCTCCATCGCCGCGTCGATCACCAGCCCGCACACGCTGTAGATCAGCGAGCCGATCAGGGCGGCACCGAAGCCGCGCACGCTGAAGCCTTCGAGCACGCTGGCGGCGAAATAGAACATCAGCGCGTTGATGACGAACAGGAACAGCCCGAGCGTCAGCAGCGTGACCGGCAAGGTCAGCAACACGAGCAGCGGGCGCAGCACGGCGTTGAACAGGCCGAGCACCAGCGCCGCGATCATCGCGGCGCCGAAGCTCTGCACCACGACACCCGGGTAGAGATGGGCCACCAGCAGCAGCGCGGCCGCCAGCAGCAGCCATCGGACGAGGATCTTCATGGCGCGCAGGATACACGGCGAGCCGCGGTTCCTGCGCGCATGCCGCCCGCGTCAGACCACGCTCAACCGCACCTCGATGTTGCCGCGCGTGGCGTTCGAATACGGGCACACGCCGTGCGCCGCCTCGACCAGCGCCTCGGCGTCGGCCTTGGCCATGCCGGGGATGCTGATCGCCAGGTCGACCTCGATGCCGAAGCCTGCGGGATCAGGCCGATGCCGACCTTGCCGGTCACGGTGGTGTCGGCCGGCAGCGTCTGCTTCTTCTGGCCGGCGACGAACTTCATCGCACCGAGGAAGCAGGCCGAGTAGCCGGCAGCGAACAGCTGTTCGGGGTTGGTGCCCGGGCCGCCGCCCCCGCCCAGTTCCTTCGGCGTGGACAGCTGGATGTCGAGCACCTTGTCCGACGACACGGCGCGGCCTTCGCGGCCGCCGGTGGCGGTGGCCTGGGCACGGTAGAGCACGTTCTCGATCTTGTTCATGGTCAGTCCTTTCAGGAGCGGAGGGTGGAATGCGGCCTTCTGTCTGTCGTTCAGGCCGCGGCGGAAACCTCGGTGTCGTGGTGGAGCGCCGCGCGCAGCTGCTGCAGCGTCGCGGTCAGCGTGGCCAGTTCGCCCGACGAGCAGGTGGCGGCTTCGGCCAGCGCCGCCGGGATCCCGAGCGCGCGCCGCCGCAGCGTGCGGCCGGCAGGTGTCAGCGTGACGACGACACGGCGCTCGTCGTCGGTGGCGCGCTCGCGCGTCAGCAACCCGGCGGCCTGCAGCCGCTTGAGCAGCGGCGTCAGCGTGCCGGAGTCGAGGAACAGACGTTCGCCGAGCGAAGAGACGCTCGATCCGTCGTGTTCCCACAGCGCCAGCATCACCAGGTACTGCGGGTAGGTCAGCCCCAGGGCGTCGAGCAGGGGCCGGTAGCGCTTGGTCATCGCGAGAGAGGCCGAGTAGAGCGCAAAGCACAGCTGCGCATCGAGCGCCAGTGCAGGCGCAGGTGCGGCCGCCACCGGCCGGCGCAGCGCACGCCGCAGCGGCCGACGGGCCGTCGCGCGCGCCGCGCTGTCGAGCAACGGTCGGGTCGGAGTGCGGTGCGTGGCCATGGGTGAACTTTAGCGCCGATCTCACAATTAAATTGCACACAATAGAATTGTCAACATTCAAAAAAGGGACTTCCGATCGCGGCGCGGCCGCCTCGTTCCGCGCGTTCGATGCGGCGTTGCATCATGACTCGCAGCGTCGCAAGTGATGCCCGGCAGCGACAGAACGGGCCGCCAGCCCGCAGCAATGCGCGTTTTCCATGGACAAACTGCTTCTCAATGCAGCACACGCGCAGTACCATTCGCGCCGCAGGGTCGCTGTGAGAATGAGAGCTCATGCGGCTATCGCCCGGGGCCCAGCACATCAACAACTTTTGATGGAGTGATTCAAATGGCAACTGCGAAGAAGGCCGCCGCCAAGAAGGCGCCGGCAAAGAAGGCCGCTCCGGCCAAGAAGGCAGCACCGGCGAAGAAGGCCGCTCCGGCCAAGAAGGCGGCGCCCGCCAAGAAGGCTCCCGCGAAGAAGGCCGCTCCGGCCAAGAAGCGCACGCCGAACGCCGCCTTCATGAAGGCCCTGACGCCCAGTGCTGCGCTGGCCGCGATCGTCGGCGACAAGCCGCTGCCGCGCACCGATGTGACCAAGAAGATCTGGGAATACATCAAGAAGCACAAGCTGCAGGACGCCGTGCAGAAGCGCGTGATCGTCGCGGACGCCAAGCTGAAGGAAGTCTTCGGCAAGGCCAAGGCCGACATGTTCGAGATGACCAAGCTCGTCAACAGCCACCTCAAGTGAGCTGCCGGTCCTCGTGACCGCATCGGAAGCCCGGCTCCGGCCGGGCTTTTTTGTGGGCGCCTGTCCGAGGCAGCCCACCGCGCAGCGGCTGCCGCGTCAGCCGAACGGCCGCACGCCGATCCATGCACCGTGGGCCCAGAACGCGAACACCGCCCACGCCACGGCACCAACCACCACGGTGATCGCGGTCGCCCCGGCGCGGCCGGGCGGGGTGGCCACCCCCGTAGCGCGGTCCCGGCCGCGCGCGGCACGGAAGCACAGCACGGCCCAGACCAGGAAGCCGCCGAACAGCAGCACATCGGCCAGCGTGCCGTTGGCCAGCAGGTGCGCGAGAGCCCAGACCTTGACGCCCAGCACCATCGGATGGCGCAGCTTCGCCTTGAGGCCATTGCCGGGCACATAGGCGGCGGCCAGCAGCACGAAGGACACCAGGGTCAGCAGCGCGGCGATGTGGCGCATCGCAACCGGCGGCGTCCACAGCAGCACCGGCTGCTGCCGCGCCAGGCCGTAGCCCCACGCCAGCAGCACGAAGCCGATCAGCGAAACCACCGCATAGGCGGCCTTCCAGCGCGCCTCGCCCGCACGCGCCAACGTGCGCGTGCGCCAGGGCTCCGCAAAGATGCGCACCGAGTGCGTGCCGAGAAAGAGAACAAGGCCGAGGATCAAGACGAGCATGACGGACTCCGGTGGTTGCGCGCGAGCGTAACGCAGCCTCGGTCGCGGGCGTGCCACGGGTAGGATCACCGGGAACCCACCGAAAGCCGCTGATGACGACCCTCGACTGCATCGAGATCCAGACCACCGACCAACCGGCCGCCAGCATCATCGTGCTGCACGGCCTGGGCGCCGACGGCAACGACTTCGTGCCGATCTGCGAGGAGCTCGTCCTCGACGCCGTCGGCGGCGCGCGCTTCATCTTCCCGCACGCGCCGACGCGGCCGGTCACGATCAACGGTGGCTACGTGATGCGCGCCTGGTACGACATCCTCGGCACCGACGGGCCGCGCCGCGAGGACGAAGCCGGGCTGCGTGCATCGCTGGAACTGGTGCGTGCGCTGATCGAGCGCGAGAACGCGCGCGGCATCCCCAGCTCGCGCATCGTGCTGGCCGGCTTCTCGCAAGGCTGCGCGATGACGCTGCTGACCGGCCTGCGCCACGGCGAGCGCCTCGCGGGCCTGGCCGGCCTCTCGGGTTACCTGCCGCTGGCGCCAGTGACCGCCGACGAGCGCAGCGCGGCCAACGCCGATGTGCCGATCTTCCTGGCCCACGGCCGCGCCGACCCGGTGATCCCGCTGCCGCGCGCCACCGCCTCGCGCGACGCGCTGCAGGCGCTGGGCTATGCGGTGGAGTGGCACGAGTACCCGATGCCGCACTCGGTGTGCCCCGAGGAGATCGCCGACCTGAACCGCTGGCTGCTGCGCGTGCTGGCCTGAGGCCAGGGCGGCCGACGGGTCAGAACACCTCTTCGGTCGTCACCTCGAAGCGCAGCAGCTGGTTCTGCCCGAAGGCCATCGTGATCGGCACGTCGCCGGCGTCGCGGCCGCGGCCCATCACGATGCGGCCGATGCGCGGCTGGTTGTGGCGGGCGTCGAAGGTGTACCACTGCTCGCCGAGGTAGGCCTCGAACCAGGCGCTGAAATCCATCGGGCAGGGCACCGGCGGGATGCCGATGTCGCCGAGATAGCCGGTGACGTAGCGCGCCGGGATGTTCATGCAGCGGCACAGCGTGACGGCCAGGTGGGCGAAGTCGCGGCACACGCCGGTGCGTTCGCGGTAACCCTCCAGGGCGGTGCGGTTCGCGCGAGCGTTCTGGTAATCGAAGCGGATGTGCCCGTGCACGAAATCGCAGATGGCCTGCACGCGGGGCCAGCCCAGCGGCGTGTGGCCGAACTGGTTCCAAGCGAAGTTCAGCAGCTCGCTGTCGACCTCGCAGTAGCGGCTGGGCAGCAGGAACTGCAATGTGGCCAACGGCAGGTCGCGCGGGTCGTGCTGCCAGGCACCGTCCGCCACCGGGTCGGGCAGGCCGGAATCGCGCACCACCGCGTCGTTGGTGAAGCGCACCGAGCCCACGCCCGGCGGCACGTTGACGCGCCCGCAGTGGTTGCCGTAGCTGTCGATGTATTCGTCGTTGCCGAAGAAGGGCGTGATCCAGAAGTTCTCGGGCGTCACCAGATCGTCGCGCCGCGTGGGGTGCACGTGCAGCAGGTAGATGAGCGCCGTCGGCGACGCGACGGAGAGCTCGATGTCGAACCCGATCTTGATCAGCACGGCGCGGCTCCTGAGAAAGGGACGCCGGGAGATCGAGCGCCTGTCGACCGAGTGTGCGCCGCGAGCGGCGCGCCCACTGCAGCAAATGACGCAAGGCGTTGTGAGACGGCACGCCGCGTCGCTGTCGGACGCGCACCAGTGCGCCGCTAGAGCGCCTTCGAGGTGCACACGAACCGCTCGACCTGCTGCGCGACCCACGGGCCGTCGTCGAGCGGCAGATCATGGCCTGCGGTCGGATGCTCGGCGATCGGTAGCGCCCATGCCTGCGCCAGCCGACGCGAACAGTGCGGATCGACCAGCGCATCGCGTGCGCTCGCGAGCACCAGCAAGGGCACCGGAGGGCGCAGCGGCGGCGCACGAAAGCGGGCGGCGGCGAGCAGCTGCCGCAGCGCATTGGCGCGCGACACCGGACACTCGCGCCGCCACGCCGTCCACGCGCCCAGCAGCGCGTCGTGTTCCGCCTCTTCGAAGCAGCGCCGGCTGGTCATTGCCAGGATGCTGCGCTCCCATTCGGCCGCATCGGCGTCGCTCAGCGCCAGCCGCAGCAGCGTCGCGTACTGCGACGGCCGCAGCCGCTGATGAAAGGCGCCGAAGGGCCGCAGGCTGGTGTTGATCAGCACCGCAGCGGCCAGCTCGCGCGGCTGGGCGTGGGCCCAGGCCAGCGCCACCATCGCGCCGAGCGACATCGCCAGCACGCGGTAGGGCGGTGCCACGCCCAGGGCCTGCAGCGCAGTGCGGCAGTGCGCCGCCATCGCCGGCACGCTGGCCGGG
>NZ_AZSN01000054.1:0-24168 GCF_000576225.1 Methylibium sp. T29-B
CTGCCGCTGCGCCCCGAGGAGCGGCACTTGCTCCAAGAAGGGGAGGGCGTATTGCGGCACCCACCGACCAAATGGGCAGTTGACGATTGAATCGACGGTCAGGACTTTCTGTTCAGTCCATACGAACCCAGATAAATGACGTAGACCAGCATCACATAGATCATCAGATCGATCCAGGTCAGCGGATCTCCGCCAAAGCCAGCCGCGATCTCCTTTTCGTTCAACACGCTGACGGCGAACCAGCGCGTGTACACGACGAATGTCGCAACGGCCAGGGAGAAGGTGATGACCAATCGGACCAGCCTGTTGGCGATCGGACCGAGACCGGTCGGAGGGTTGCCCGCCACGTTCGCCCAGAAGATCAGCCAGAAGGAGACGCAAACCCCGAGATGCGCAGGCCAGATGTCGATCGCAGGGCCAAGAGCCGCCTGAACATCCTGCGGAAGCAGGATGCCCCTGAGCAGGGCGTGGAAGGCGAAGTAGATTCCCGTTCCGACGACGAAATTGCCCACCAAGGCTGCGAAGGCCGTCTTGGCGCGCGATCCGAAAGCGCTCCACGGCCAGTTGTCCAGGATAAGGAATGTCGTGAGCCAAGACACGATCACGCTGTAGAACCATCCGATCACGACTGTGAGCGGGAGGATGGTCTTGTCCGGCGACGTCCAGCTGGCCAGACTCGGGTAGATCAGCAGGATGTATCCGAGGAAGGTCAGCACGAAGCCGAACAGGAACCCGCCGATACCGACCCAAGGCTGTTTCAAGCCCAAGTCGACCCAGGGCCAATGCCCCATGCTTGTGCCCAGGATGCCCCAGGTGTAGAAGCCGATGAGGACGATCATCGTAGTGGCGGTGTAGCCTCCCTTCCCGATATCGAAGGCGGGGTCCATTACCCCGTAGCCGTGAAGCAGCACGCTCGGGACGATCACCGCGAATACGGTCGTGAGCAGGATCCAGATCGCGCCGCTGACCGGCTGGGGGCGTGGGCCCAGCCCCCAGAGTTGCCCGAGAAAGGCGAAGAACACCACGAACAGGATCGACCAGAAGAGCACCACCCCGAACGGCTGCGGATAGGTTTTCCACGGGGAGTGGACCGGGTCGGCGAAGATGATCCAGATCAGGTAGCTTGCCGCCACGATGATCAACAGATTCATCAGCGAGAACATGGGCGGGCCAAGCCGCAGCCCAGGCGGCTTCTTCTCTAGCTCAAGCGCTTCCATCATGTTTCCTTTCTTGTCTGTCGTGCGATACGCACGCGCGTGTCAATGCACACACGAGCGCACACGCATCAATGGATTGATGTGGCTATCAAACGTCTTGGGGGACCGTTGGCGACACCCGAACCAAGCTTGTCTCCTGCATTCCGGTCTGGCGCTGGGTGCGTCGGTACATTAAGGAGCGGCAACACGATGGACTATTGCCATGACGGACAAATCGGAGCGGCGCGCGCTATCCGGCAAGGCCAATAACTTCTCCGGCCCCGGGGCATACCCTATGGGTGCGTAGCGGGACAGCTTGGAGACGCCTACAGTCTTTTCCAATGGCTCTTTGCGCATTGCTTGATGACGCATCAAGCACCGACAGCCAGAGCCAGGAACGGCGCGGGCTGGCGGTGAGATTGGGCTGAACGGTCCAAGGCACGGAACCAGCCCAGATAGCTGGCCAAGTACGAACTGGCCACGCCATTGAAGCGGCGTATCCAGTTCTTGAGCCTGGCGTGGTACGCGTTGGCGTTTTGGATGTGCCAAGCGCCCTGCACACGCTCACCTCTGAACCGCGCTCGTCGACGCCGTGCACCTGGAACAGGTTCTTGGCCAGATCGAGGGGCACTTCGATGCCGTCAGCGGTGAGCGTCTGGCCATCCCACCTTGACCCGGCTCCGCGGCCGCGATGGTCAGGTTGTGGTCGTGGCTCCAACGAAGGCGACGCACTCCACGAGGTTAAGCGCGGCCAGCATCAGGAACTTCTCGGCGTCGGTGCGCACCTTCAGCAGGTCGTGGTCGCCGAGGTATCCGTAGACGAACGCGAGCAGGTAGCGCTCGGCATGCTCGTCGCAGAACTGCTGGACGACCTTGTTGACCAGGTCGTCCGGCAGACCCTCGTTGAAGCGCGCACGGGCCGTCAGGCGCTGCAGGCATCCCTCTTGGATGTCCTCGGTGACGAGCAGCCACGCGCGACCGCTGAGCTTCATCGCCTGGAAGGTGACGAACAGGATGTGCAGCGGCACCTCCAGTTGCACCACGTCGACGCCCATGCGCGGCAGCGCCAGGATCGAGGCGAGCAGGTTGGGTTGCTGGACGAAGATCTCGTCGGCCAGGGCCACCTTCTGTGCCTGGCCCATGCGGTTGACCTCGATGGCGGCCTGGACCATCACCGGCTGAGTGATCACGCCCATCGTCGTCAGGCCGGCCGCCAGCGGTGCGGCAGCAGTTCCTCGAGCCGGTGGCTCGGGTGCGAGTGGATGCGTGCCAGCACGTCGCGCAGGTACGCCCACGGATCCAGGCCGTTGAGCTTGGCCGACTGAACCAGGCTCATCACCACCGCGGCTCTCTGGCCGGCCAGCGCGCTGCCGGCGAACAGCCAGTTCTTGGCGCCGAGCTTCCACGGCTTGATCTGCCGCTCGATCAGGTTGTTGTCGAGCGCCACCGCCCCGTCGTCCAGGTGCAGCGTCAGCTGGCCCCAGGCGTTCAGGCTGTAGTCGATCGCCTCGGCGATCTTGGTGCCGTCGAGTACCTGCGTGCGCTGCAGCTTCAGCCACACCTCCAACTCGTCCCACAGCGGCTTGCTCACGCTCTGTCGCGCTTGCCGGCGTTCGTCGTGGCCCATCTCGGCGAAGGCCGCTTCAGCGTGGTAGATCCGGGCCCAGCGTCGCAGCGCCTCGGTGGCCACCGCGCTGGCGCTGTCGCCGCCACGGCTGAGCTCTTCGAAGCGCCGCCGGGCATGCGCGGCGCACGCGGCGGACTTGCGTTGCGGGTAGATCTTGGCGTCCAGCACGGCGTTGTAGGCCGCGTACTGGTCGGTGATCAGGGTGCCGTTCCATGCGGGCTCATGCGCCGGCGGTCCCTTGCCTCCAAGGAAGGCCACCGGGTACTGCGACCCTCGACCCAGGCAGAACTCGTAGACCACACCCGGGTGCGGATCGTGGTGGCTGCGTGCCCAGGCCCACACATACGCCTTCTTCGTCTTGCCCGCGCCGGGGTCCAGCAGCGGCAGCGGCGTCTCGTCGGCGTGCAGGACGCGGCAACTGAGGATGAAGCGCCGGTGCAACTCGTACAGCGGCTCCAGCGCCGCCCCGCCGGCGCCGCCCCAGGTGGCCAGCGTCGAGCGCGGCGTGTGCACGCCCGAGCGCGCGTTGATGGGTTCCTGCCGGTAGTACCGCAGGTGATCGACGAAGCGGCTGATGAGCGTGTGCGCTACCAGCCCGGCTGCCGGGATGCCGCCGTCGACCACGTCCGGCTCGGCCGGCTCCTGGCGCAGTTGTTGGCAGCACTTGCAGGCCCACTTGCCGTAGATATGGCGGTGGACGAAGAACCTGGCCGGCACGATGTCCAGCTTCTCGCTGACGTCCTCGCCGATGCGTTGCATCGGCCGGCCGCAGTCGGTGTTCGGGCAGTGGGTGTCTTCGGGCTCGTGGCGGTGCTCGACGCGCTCCAGGTGTTCGGGCAACGCTTGGCGGCGCGGCTTGGCACGCAGCGCCTTGGGCGTCTTTGGCACCTGGGGCAAGCCCGCCTGCATCTCGGCGAGCTTGGCCCGCAGGCTGGCCTCGTCCTCGATCATGGTTTCGGCGAAGAGCAGCCGCTGCGATGCCGTCATCGCCTCGGTCTTGGCGTCGAACTTCCAGCGGCGCAGTCGTGCGACCTCGAAGTTGAGCTTGTCGATCTTCACGTGCGCCCAGGCGATCTCGCGGTCGCGGCGGGCCAACTCCTGCGCATGGACCTGGGCCTGCTGCTGCAGTCGGCCGATCAGTGCGACGACTTGTGCCGGCAGGCTCTTCGGGTCGATGGAGGTGGCAAGCTCACCGGGCATGCGCAGCATGGTGCCGCGCCCAGCGGCGCCGCGCCATCGGCACTTGCGCTGTCAACGGACCCTGCACCGATCAGCAGCGGCGGATGGTGCTGAGCTCGCCCAGGCGCTGCCAGGGCAGCCCGAGTGTGAGGGCCTCGAACTGTTGGGCGCTGAGCTGCAGAGCCGGGGCTGCCGCGCTCGCATCGCGCACGCACCACACGAAGCGGCCGGCATGCAGTCGACGCGTGGCGCACCATACGCCGAAGCCGTCGTGCACGAGCAGCTTCAGGCGGCTGGCGCGCGCATTGGCGAAGAGGTAGCCGTGGTGCGCGCGCGCCTCGCCGAGCGTGTTGACGACTACCGCCAGCAGGCGGTCGGCACCGGCGCGCATGTCCTGCGGCTGAGCGCACAGCCACAGCGCATCGATGCGGATCATTCCTTCAGCGCCGCGGCCGCAAGTTCATGCAACCAGGCCGCGCACGAAGCGGCCTGGGCAGAAGGCCAGCGTACGGACAGTCGCGTGCCGCCGCGGATGACCTCGATGTGGATGTCCGCGGCCGGGGCATCAGGCCCGGTGGCCTTCTCACTGGCGGGCGCCAGTGGTGCCAGCTCCACAGGGATGAACTGCGGCGACGCCGCAGCCGTCTCGACGCTACCAGGCCGCGTGCGGCTCACCGGCCGCGGCGCGGGCAAGCCAGTGCGCTTGATTCCCCGGCCGACCAGCCACTTGCGCACGAGATTGACGTTCAGGCCGTGGGACAGCGCGACGGCCGCCACCGAAGCGCCCGGTTGCTGGCACTCGGCCAGAACCTGCGCCTTGAACTCGGCACCGTGAACGCGGCGCTGGGATTTGGGTTGCATAGGTGCCACCTGTTCGAATTGGTGGGCACCATCGTCATGACCGCCCCAGCGCAATTCAAGATGGGACGGCTGGACGCTCACCGTCAGCGGATGGGGGCGTCCATCCCATTGCTTACGTCGGGACCGGCCACGGCGTGCGTGCTGCGGCGCCAGCGCGACGTCTTCGGCGACGCCCGTTTCGCTCGCCAGGGCTCGTTTTCGGTGGCGCACCTGTACAACAGCGCAACGCTGCGGACTATCGCGAGCCGGGATCAAACTTTGGTAACCGCGAAGAGCGTGCAGTCGGACTTGCTGAAGGCGTGGTAGCTCACCGAGTCAATTGCTGGGCGAAATCTTGAACATGCCCAGTTGCTATCCCTCCCCCCGATCCCGATTAGGCGCTGATTCGGTGCCTGCAGCGTGTCGCTTCGGAACAGAACACCATGCCGCGGCCGTCGACCGTCGCGGCAAAGCAATCCACCGAGGTCGCGAAAGTTGAACGCCCCCCGCAGCGGTGAGTCCAACAAGCTGCTCATCGCGGCCTCAGCGGACAGGCGGTCGCTCAAGGAGATCCTCGACGTCGTCGTGCGGTCGCGGGATTACATGCGCCGAGCGCACCTTGCCGACGACTTTCGCCGCGGCCTCGCCCGCATCGACGGCTGCTTTGACCGCGCCGACGTCCCCACGAACGATGACGGTGATGATGCCGCCCCCCGGCTGCTGCATCGTCACGAGGCGCACGTTCGCCGCCTTGACCATCGCGTCAGCGGCCAGCGTGGCTGCAGTCTTGCCCTGCGTCTCGACAAAGCCGAGGGCGCTGCCTCTCAGTTCACTCACGTCACTCATACTCATTGCTCCTTGACCGCAAGTTGTCCAAGCGCCAAACGCGCAGAGGGCAGTGCCGCAGTCGGCAGCGAAAACACGCGAATGCCGCAGCGGTACAGATCCTCGATCAGGCCGAGCGCGGCACCGTCGCCGCATTCGACCCCGACGCGCACGTTCGGCCGCTGCGCCGCCGCGGCCGCGGCCGCGACGCCAGCGAACGCCTCGACTAGCCGGCTACCCAGAGCGGTGCGCGGGTTGTGTGCCAAGTAGCCGTCAGTGACGTAGCTTTCAAACACGTCATCCGCGAAGGACAGCGCGCTCGGGTAGCCGTAGTACGTCCGGATGATCTCGCGCAGATCGACCCAGACCGCGCTGGCATCCTCAGCGATCGCGCTCGCGTCAGCGACCCCTGCCGGGCTCTGCAGCACGGCGCCAACCTGATTCAGACCTAGCGCTGAAGCAACTCGCCGGAATGCCTGCAATTCGGACGCAGCGGTGATGCCGGGCACGAGCGGTGTTGTCTGTGTGTGACCGGTTTCGCGCGCCGCGTCGGCAATGCCACGCAGTAGCGGCACATACAGGCTCTTGAGTCCAAGTGGCAAGAACAGCCGCGGCGCGAGCGACGCCCAGGTGCTGATCATTCGCTGTGCGCGTGGCGAACCCAGGTTGGGCAGCCGCAAATCGATCGGCGTGCCTACCGACTCGAGCATCAGCCGCTGGCAAGCCTGGTAGGCAAGGCAGGCGAGTCGATCCTGCGTCGACTTGCGGTCGGGCTGCCGCCCGAGGTCATTGACCGCGTCGATCAGGTCGCCCAGCGTCCCGGCGGCGATCATCAGGTCCGTCAGTGCGACGACGCCGAAGCCGCGAGGTGACTGTCGCAGTGCGCTTTGCGCATCGGCGGCTCCGACGTTGCCCGCCCAGAACGATGCCTGCGTGCGATCGTCTGCCCAAACAAGCAGCCGATCGATCTGTTCGGCCGCTTGCGAGGCCGGCTCCAGCGGAAGCAGTCCGCTGTACACCTTGCCTGTCGCACCATCCACGGAAAGCGGGGCACCTTCCTCCAGGCGCACATCGCCGACTGTGAAGGTACGTGCCGCCAGGTCAACCTCCACTGCCTCGCAGCCAACCACGCACGGAACGTCGAGCGCGCGGGAGACGACCGCGGCGTGGCTGAGCGCCCCTCCCTTGGCCGTGACGATGGCCTGTGAGGCCAGCATTCCGCGGATGTCCTGCGGACTCGTCGTGGGACGCACGAGTATCACTCGCTCGCCCGAGGCCGCCAATGTCGCCGCGCGATCTGCGTCGAGCACGGCGATACCGTATGCATGTCCGGGACTGGCACCGATCCCTTCAAGCAGCGGCTTGGTTTGCATGAGCACGTCCGGCTCGAAAGCTGGGCGCAGCAGCTTCTTGAGCTGCTCGACGCTGACCCGCTTCAAGGCAGCGGCGCGGCCAAGCATGCCTTCGTCGACCAGCTCGGCGGCGATCCGGACCGCTGCAGCCGCGGTCCGTTTGGCAGGTCGTACCTGCAGGAAGTAGAGGCGATCACCTTCGACCGTGAATTCGATGTCCACGGCGTCGCTGTACATCTCCTCGAGTCGATGGCCGTGATCGGTCAGTTCGCGGTGATGTGCCTCGGACAGCCCGCCGGGCGCGCCCAGCGGAGACGGAGTGGCCGAGCCGGATACCAGATCCTCTCCCTGACGACCCGCCAGGAACTCGCAGTACAACTCGCGCACCCCGGTGTTGGGGTTGCGGGTGAAGGCGACTCCGGAGCCCGAGCGGCTGTCCAAGTTGCCGAAGACCATCGCCTGCACGGTAACGGCGGTTCCGAGCTCGTCGGAGATCTTGTGGTGTGCGCGATAGGCACGCGCCCGACGACTGTCCCAGGACTCGAACACGGCGGCGATCGCCCGACGCAGTTGCCAAGCCGGGTCGGCAATGACCTCGTCGACGCCTGAGCGGTGATCGCGTCGAGAACCGCAGTCTCGAGCCGACCGAAGTTCTCCACGGACGGCTCCCGACACGTTGCGTCCCGCAGTGACGCAATCGCGTGCTCGACTACGTCGCTTCCAGGCCCAGCACGATCTCGGCGAACATGCGCCAGAAGCGCACCCATGTGTCGACGGCAAAGGCGGCGTTGCCGGTCTCCTGTGCCAAGCGCTGCGCGCTGCGGCATGTGATGCCGAGATTCAGTACCGTGTCCATCATGCCGGGCATGCTGACCTGTGAGCCTGATCGCACGGACACCAACAGAGGCAACCCGTCCATGCTCCCGAAGGTGCGGCTCGTGCGGGACTCCAGAACGCGCATCGCCCGATCGACCTGCGCCAGCAGATCAGGCGGCAGATCGCCAGTTTCGCGGAAGACTCGATAGGCGTCGGTACCAATGACGAAAGCCGGCGGCACGGGGAGGCCGGCCGCGGCCATACGCGCCAGTCCGGTGGCCTTGCCACCAAACTTCGCCGTGTCCATGCCGTCGATCTCCTGGATCAAGTGGACAAGGCAGGGGGCATCGACCGTCGATGCCGACGCTGTGGATCGCTGAGTTTTCATGTCATGTCGCGGGGACGGCCCAGCACCGCGAGGAAGTCCTCATGGAACTCGAACCAGATGTTGTGAACGAAGTCGATGGTCGGCTTGCAGACGTACTCGCGCAGCCCATTCCACACGTTCCAATGCTGCGCTCGAAGTGTGCCATGTATTGAATATAGCGCGGCACTTTCGGAACGAGCGCGGCCGAGTCGCGCGTCGGCCGCTTGCAGCAACCGTCGCTCGGTTCGCTCATCGCCCTCGTTCTGCTACCACTCCGACACCTGCGAGATGAAGCGCGTGGTGATGGTCTCGAAATTGTCGTCCCACTGCACCAGTGCCGGCTCACCGCGGATCGCGGCGTAGGCTTCGCAATAGGTCACGAGAACTGCCGCCGTTCCCGCCTCAAGCAACATGGCCCCCTATAGGCATCAGCATGACCTGCACCTCGTTGGCGGGGCGACCTCAAGCCGCTCGCCGACCACATCGGGCTCCATTGCCGTCACTTCGGCTATGGTCTGCGAAGTGGCCATCTTCTTCAGGTAGATCGCGTTCAGGATCGCGAAGTCGGTGTCGGAGAGCATCTTGTGTTCTGCCTGCGTAGGAGAGGCCCGTCTCGTTGCTCTCCTCGATGCAGTCGTTGGGCGGGATCACCTTGAGCGCGAGCAGGCCGCAGCGTCCCATCCCGAAGCCGACCGCGCTGATGCACCAGTCTTGCACGCAATTGACCTTGGTGCCGATCGGGGAGTTATCGGATGATGCCGATCGGCTTCTTCGAGGTCTCGAAGCTGTAGACGCCTTCCGCAATGACTTTCATTGTGTCTCCGGTCTTGAGGTAGGGAGGAGGTTCGCCGGCCGGCCCTCGACGTCATGGGGATCTGTTGTGTGCCACTCAGTGGTCTCCTTTGAGGATTCGTTGCAGCGAGGACATCAGCTCGGTAGGCGCGTTGGAGGTCGCCACTGCAGGGGCAGCCCCGCCGCCGCATGCCGCAGGGGCCGTCGTGGCACCGACCTGCACACGGGTGTGAAGCTGGCGTTCGCGGCGACGGCGTGCCGCCTCCGCGACTGGTTCGACCGCCGATGGCGCCAGCGAAGCCCGAGCGCCCTCCGTTGATGCGCTCGGTGCGGCGGGCGCAGCGGAGGGCAATGCACAGCTGTCAACCGACCCGGTCGAGCAGCTGCAACTCGTCGCAGGCGCGTCGGCGTCCCGCAGCCAGGCGATCAGTTCCTGCGGCCACAGAGCGACGCGCTCGGCGCCCGCGTCGAGCAACTGGCGTTCGCTGTGCATGCCCCAGGTCACGCCGATCGCGCGGATGCCAGCTTCGCGGGCCTCTCGGACGTCCCCAACTGTGTCGGTGACCAACACCACGTCCTGCGCCTGCAAGGACACGTTGCTGCCTTCGCCGTCGTGATAGGCCGGCGAGCAGGTGCGGTGCACCGCGTAACGATGGTCACCCAGGAAGCGGCGAATCGATACCGATTTGCGCGGCTCCACGTCTCCAGAGAAGACGTGCGAGAAGCAATTGGCCAGGTCGGCACCGACCAGGATGCGACGGATCGCCTCGATGCTGTTGGTCGAGATGACGGCCAGAGTGCTGTTTGGCGCTAGCGCGCGCACCACGTCGACCATCCCTGGGATGAGCGCCGGGTGGTAGCGCGTGCGCAGCAGCTCCATGAAGTGCGCCTTGACCGCGGCGGCGCGCCGCGGATCGGGGCACAGCTTTGCCAGGGACTCGAAGAAGTTCCCTTCGAAGGCACGGAAGAAGGCCTCGCGCGAGTCGATGCCGAGGGCGAACGCGAGGTTCGTCTCGGAAAACAACTGCCATGACGCCGCTCGCGTGTCGACGAGCGTGCCATCGAGGTCGAACAGGATCGCACGGGTCACGGCGTACCTCGGCTCATCGCGGCTCGGTGGGACGTCAGAGGGGAAGTGACGGGCGGCGCGTGGCCTCGTCGCTGTTCAGCGCGTTCAGCTGCGGCAGTTCGAAGAAGTCCTGGACCTCGCCATGTCCCTTCAGGCCGTTCATCTCCCACTCGCACAGGGAATTGAACGAGACCATGTTGGGCCAGCACTGCCACGGAAACGTAGTTAAAGCGCGGCCGCGCAGCCTCCAGACGCGATTTTTGGCATCCGTCACCTGTAGCTGCAGCTTCTCCGCGTAGCGCTCTTGCGCGCGCTCGACCTGTCCGGTGCCGGCCTTCAGCCCGACGATCTGACCGCGCTCCATCACGTAGCCGTGCGCGAGCCAGAGTTCCACACCGTTGTGTGTCGGGTCAAACCCGAAGATGCCATGTACGGCCAGGTCCTTTGAGAAGTGGGCGTGCAGCCAGCTCATGTTGGGCTTGCCGCGCTCGGGGCGCGGCCCCCAGCTGTGGTCCATCGTAGAGACGCAGTCGATCGGCACCTCCCGACCGCGGACCGCCACGCTGCCCTTGAAATGCCCTGTCTGGTCGAAGTGCCCGTTGTATGCCGTGCCCCAGGCGAACTTGCCAGCCTCGCTCTTGGAGCCGCACATCGGATCCATCGCCGGATCGTGGATGTCGAATGCCGGCATCAACGATTCGTAGCGCACGTCGATGCGCGTTCCCTGCTGGTCGTCGTAGGCGATGTGCCAGACGCGGTTCGAGTCCAGGCACTGAACGTGCAGGCTGTTGAGCAGCTTGTAGTTCAGCAGCGAGCGCGGCGTCGGGATCGGCATCGCGGCGCGCAGATCGCAGAAGTCCGCCTCCCAAGGGGTGACGGCGCGCTGCGAGTTCATGCAGATCGTCGAGCTGACAACGCCGATGTTCGGCCGGAAGAGCGCGTACACGCCTACGTTCAGCTTGTGCTCGGCATTGAAGAACCCGAAGAAGTTCGTCTCAGCCAGGTCGGGTCCGAGTCGGTGGCGTGGAATTCCGCGTCCTGATCTTTGATCACGGCTTGTCTCTGTTTGGTCTTGCGCACAAGGGCCTGTTTTCTAGCTCTGGGACGTAACTCTAGGGGCGGCTTCCTGCGGCCACCATAGCCGATATGGACAACGGATCACGCCTTTGACCTTCCACGTTGGCCAATGACGCCGCACCGCCGGGGATCTACCGTTCAGTCCATTCCCAAAACCAGATACGGAGACAAGCGCGATGCATCTGGCTCGAGTGCGCGGCAACGTAGTCGCATCGATCAAGGCTTCCGGCCTGGCATCGCACAAACTTCTGTTGCTTGAGCCGGTGCGGGCCTCCGCACCGCAGAACGATGGCGATGCTGCCGAAGCGACATCCATCTATGTCGCGATTGACCTGGCCGGTGCTGGCGTCGGCGAGATCGTGCTCGTGACGCTCGGAAGCGCCGCGCGCGTCGATGCCGACGGGCAGACCGCCCCGACCGATGCTGCCGTCATCGCGATCGTTGATTCGGTGCAATTCGACGGCGAAACCACTTTCCAGAAGCGCTAGGCCGCTGGCGCATTTTCAACCCCCAAGGAGATACTGACATGGCAACGAACCCCACTGCGACCGGAACGGTCACCGACGGCCCGCGCGGCGCGCTCGGGTTGATCGAGACCAAAGGGCTGGTCGGCGCGATCGAGGCTGCCGACGCAATGGTCAAGGCGGCCAACGTCCGGCTGGTCGGTCGCGAGCAGATTGGTGGCGGCCTCGTCACCGTGATGGTACGCGGCGACGTCGGTGCGGTGAAAGCCGCGACCGACGCGGGCGCCGCGGCGGCCGGGAAGATCGGCGAGATCGTCTCGGTGCACGTGATTCCGCGGCCGCACGAGGACGTCGAAGGCATCCTGCCCAAGCCGCGCTGAAGCGCCGCCGCGATGGCGACAAGCGTTTGCGAAAGGGCGCGCGACTGCCTGCGCACCCTGTGGGCGATCCGGCACTGCCACGACCACAAGCTCAAGGCGATCGTTCGCGGACTGATCCGCGAGGATCTCGCCCGGCTTCGCGGGTTGCAGCAGCTGACGAGCAGCAGGTGACGATGTGACCGACTTCAACCTTCTTGATCCAGAACTCGTGGCGATCGGCGAGGCTCGCACCAAGGTGCAGCTCGCGCGCCAAGCGTTCGAGGCCTTCCAGGGTGTCACCCAGGAACAGGCCGACCGAATCGTCGAAGCCATGGGCCAGGCCGCCGAGGCGGCCGCGGCGGAACTGGCACGTTTGGCCGTCGACGAGACCGGCTATGGGGTCTACGAGCACAAGTTCCTCAAAAACCTCTTCAATGCCAAGTATTGTGCGCATGCGATGAAGAAGATGCGCACCCTGGGCGTGCTGTGGACCGACGAGGTTGCACGCGTCACGGCCATCGGGGCGCCCATGGGCGTGATCGCCGCGATCATCCCGGTGACCAACCCGACCTCGACGACCATCTTCAAGTGCTTGGCCGCGGTCAAGTCGGGCAACGCGATTGTTTGCGCGCCGCATCCTCGGGCCGCGAAGTGCTGCGTTCGCACTGTCGAGATCATGGCGGAAGCCGCCGAGCGCGCGGGCGCGCCGATCGGGCTGCTGCAGTGTCTGTCTACCGGCCAGCTACCTGCCACCCGAGAGTTGATGGCGCATCGAGACACTGCGCTCGTGATGGCCACTGGAGGTGCGGCAATGGTCCGCGCCGCCTATTCCTCGGGAAAGCCGACGCTGGCGGTGGGTGCCGGTAACGTTCCCGTCTACATCCATCGCTCAGTAGCCGATGTGTCCGAAGCCGCGCTGATGGTCGTAACGTCCAAGTCGTTCGACAATGGCACTGCCTGTGTCGCGGAGCAGTCGGTGGTGCTCGACGAACCGATCGCCGACGCTGCCATCAAATCCTTCGAGCAGCATGGGACCGTGTTCCTCGACATCGAGCAGCAGCGCCGACTAGCCAGCTTGCTGTTCATCGGTCGCGGGGCTCTCAATCCGGAGGCTGTCGGGCAAACCGCGATCGAGTTGGCGCGCGGCATCGGCATGAACGTGCCGCCGGGGACCAAAGTGCTCGGCGCCGCGCTTGACGATGTGGGGCCGCAAACGCCGCTCTCCGCCGAAATCCTCGGACCCGTGCTGTCGTTCTATCGGTCGCGCGATCTCGCTGCGGCGCACCAGCGCTGCCGGGAGGTGCTTGCCTTCGGCGGCGAGGGCCACACGCTGGGCCTGCACGGTCAAGACGCGAGATGGTTGCCCGCATGTCAGATCTGCCGGCATCGCGCATTGTCGTCAACACGCCGAGCTTGCTCGGCGGGATGGGCTTCAGCGCTGGCACCGATCCCTCGTTCATGCTGGGCACGGGCACCTGGAGCGGCTCGATCGTGTCGGACAACGTCACGCCGATGCACCTCATCAATATCAAGCGCGTCGCTCACCAGAACCGCCCCTGGCGCGACATCTATCTACCGACGATGGGGCTGTAGATGCTCATGCGAACCCAGACTGACACTGGTTTGACGCGCGTTCAGGACTTCCTGGACGGCGCAGCCGCGCACCTGCGTGCCCCGTCGAATCCGGAAGGGCCACTGCGCTTCGGTGTCGACCTCGGCACTGCGACCATCGTGATTGCCGCCGTGGATGCGCAGGGCGCGCCCGTGTACTGGGACTTCGTCAGGGCTCAGGTCGTCCGCGATGGAGTCGTGGTCGACTTCCATGGCGCGGTGCAGGCGGTTCGGCAGCTGAAGGCCAGCAGTGAAGCAGCCCTCGGTACGGAGATCGAAGAGGCGGCAACCGCCCATCCACCGGCCGTGCCCGTGAGCGATTGCCGAGCCTGTGCTTTCGTGCTGCAGCAAGCTGGGATCGATTGTCGCAGCCTCGTTGACGAGGTCAGTGCAGCGAATGCCATTCTGCAAGTCAAGGACGGTGCGGTGGTGGACGTTGGGGGTGGCTCGACCGGTGTCGGTGTCTTCCGTGGCGGCGAGCTCGCCACCTTGACTGACTTCGCCGGCGGTGGCCACCACCTTGATCTGATCCTCGCCGGCGCATTGAGGCTTCCCGTCGACGCAGCCGAAGTCCACAAGCGCGAGCACGGCGCAGAAGTCATGCAACTGCTGCGTCCGGGCATTGAGCGCGTCGCCGAGTCCGTCCGCCGCCAATGCGCAGGACAGGACCCCGGCATCGTCCATCTGGCGGGCGGCGCCCTGCAGATCCCCGGCGCCGATGTCGTTATCGAGCGCTATCTCGGCTGGAAGGTCCAAGGCTACGCCCATGCCGAGCTGATCACTCCCTTCGGAATTGCACTGAGCTGAGCCATGGAAAACTTTCAACTGCGCACCTACGCCTTCGTCGACCGTATGCAACCGCAGGCGGCGGCCCACGTCGCCGCCACCTGCCAAGGCGACGTCCCCGTGGCCGGCATGTCCGAGCTCTACATAGAGGTCGCTCCAGGCAACGAGATCTTCCGTTGCGCCGACATTGCTCTCAAGGCGGCTGATGTGCGGCCGGCGCTGCAGGTCGTCGAGCGGGAGTTCGGCCTGCTCGAGATCCATTCGCGTACGCAAGCGGAAGTTCTTGCCGCCGGACAGGCCGTGCTTGAACACCTGAAGCTGACCGAGGCGGACCGGGTCAAGCCGAAGGTGGCCTCGTCGATGTTCGTGACGAACGTCAACCCATACCAGGCGCAGCTGATCAACAAGTGGCGTAAGGGCAACCTGCTCATTCCAGGGCAGAGCCTGTACGTGCTCGAAGTGTCGCCTGCCGCCTATGTCTCTTTGGCCGCCAACGAAGCCGAGAAAGCGGCCGACATCACGATCGTCGAGGTGCGGGCGCTGGGTCGGTTCGGCCGGTTGTTCATCTCGGGCACCGAAAGCGACGTCCAGGCCGCGGCTACGGCGGCGATCGCGTGTATCGAAGGACTGGAGGGCAAGTGATGGGCCGCATGCTGACTGCCGCCGACGTAGAAGCTGCCGGTGCCAAGCTGGTCCTGGCGGCGGGTGATCGGCTCACGCCTCTCGCGCGCGATCGGGCCAAGGAACTCGGTGTCACCGTCGAAGCAGCGGGTTCAGAGCGGGTCGCTGCGTCCCTTGTGGCTGCTCCGGCGGTGTCGAAGACAAGTTCAGAAGCCGCTTCGCCGGCGTCTGCGCCTGCACCGGTGCCGGCCGCGCGGACGCAAGGACCAATCGCAACGCCCGCAGCTGCGTCACGTCCGCTGGTGCTTCCGCCCTCCGGTGCGATGTACCGCCGCAATGCCCTTGGGCCGATTGCCGCGTCCTCAGCGTCGAGCGACCGACGACCGAAGGCCGGGGTGGTGGGGGCTGGCCATGTCGGCGCGATGACCGCGCTGCGCCTCGCCGAAAGTGATCTGTTTTCGGAGGTCGCGCTCGTCGACGTCGTGCCCGGCCTGGCGGCTGGCTTGGCGCTCGACATGTGGCACGGAGCCGGCTTGTACGGCTTCTCCACCCGACTCTCCGGCAGTGACGATCTCGCGGCGCTCGGTGGCGCCGAGTACATCGTCATCACCGCGGGCAGGCCACGCCAGCCCGGTATGAGCCGGACAGACCTGACGACGGTCAATGCCGAAATCATGACGTCGGTGTGTCGCGGCATTCGGACTCACGCGCCGAACTCGACGCTGGTGGTCGTGAGCAACCCGCTCGAGGAGATGACCCACCTCGCGGCGCAGCAAACCGGTTTTCCGGAAGAGCGTGTGCTCGGCATGGCAGGCGTCCTCGACTCGGCACGCTTCTGCGCCCTGGTCGGCCTAACCGGGAAGGCGAGACCACAAGACGTCCGCGCAGTCGCTCTGGGTAGTCACGGCCCCGAGATGGTAATTCCGCTCAGCCAGGCCTTCGTTGGCGACCGGCCGATCGAGTCGATGTTCGACGCCGAGGCGCTCAAGGGCATCGTCGAGCGGGCCCGCGAGTCCGGTGGGGAGGTCGTGAAGCTGCTGCAAAAGGGCAGCGCGTATTTCTCGCCCGCCGAGGCGGCGGTGGCGATGGTTCGCGCAATGGTCCGCGACAGTAGCGAGGTCATTGCCGCGTGCGTGCGCTCGCGCGGCGCCTACGGGGCGGTGGACACACGTGTCGGCCTGCCAGTGCGGCTGCACCGTCGCGGGCTCAAGGAGATCGTGCCGCTGACGCTGCGCCCGGCAGAACAGCAGGCGCTGCAGGAGGCAGCCGCGCGCATCGCGACGCGCATCGCCGAACTTCCGGCCCCTCGCTGATTTCGCTCCCCGCGTCCGAGGCGGTAGGACGACACCGAATTGCCCACGAGCAAGTGGGGCAATGAAGCGCAGTTCGCACTTACAGTAAGCACCAACCAACAGGAGGCAGTATGAAGAACGGTTCGGGGGGTAGCTTCAAAGGGGCACTGTCCCGTTACCTCGGCGGCCTCAGGGCGCTGGCGCTGGCGGCGATATTGCCCCTGCTCGCCATGCACAGCCAACCGGCGCGAGCGCTCGATCTGGACGCCGATGACTATGCATCGGGCGCGATCCCCGCTGGTACGAACCTCGCGGCAGCTTCGACCTGCGCGCAGGAACATCACACTTCGTCGGCGGCGAGACGTCCGTCGACGGCGTTGCCAACGACGATCGCACACGGACCACCAACGCCAAGTTTGGCTTCGGGTGGGGCTTCGCACCTGGCTGGCACTTCGCGGCGCTGTATGGACGCGACTTGTCCGTGCGCAACGGACTGAAGGAGTCAGATCGGATCAACCTGCGCCTGCTGAAAGCGTTCTGAGGCCGCTGGGCCACAATGGGTCCCGGGCGTCCCCGGGACACCAGGCCCGCGCGGAGACTGCGTCGACCACCATTCCTATGCGAGCCGTCGTCTACAAGAGTCCTGGGCACGTCGAAGTCAGCGACGTCCCCGAACCGCACATTGTCGAGTCGACCGATGCCATCGTGAAGGTCACGCACACCGGCATCTGCGGCACGGACCTGCACGTGGTGAAGGGCGACTTTCCGGGCATTGCGCCGGGCGCGGTGGTTGGCCACGAGTTCGTGGGTGAGGTCGTGGAGGTCGGTCGTGCAGTGCGCCGCATCCGCCTGGGCGACAAGGTGATGTCTTCGGACTTCACCGCCTGCGGGCAGTGCCGCTGGTGTGATCGCTCCGAACACTGGCAATGCGCCGAACGGGCCTTCTTCGGTACCGGCACCGCGTTCGGTCCCAGTCTGTCCGGAGCGCAGGCGGAGTACGTCCGGGTGCCGTTTGCCGACCGGACGCTGGGCCAGTTGCCGGAGAACTGCGTACCCGAAGCCGCCTTGCTCATGGGCGACAACTTGGCAACCGGTTGGGTTGCGGTCGAGCGTGCCGGCACTGAAGCAGGTGACTGCGTTGTGGTCATAGGCGGCGGCGCAGTAGGTCAACTCGCCGCACTGTCAGCGCAGGTGGCAGGTGCGGGGATTGTCGTGCTAGTCGAGCCCAACGAGACGCGCAAAGCCTTCGCGACGGCCCAGGGATCGATCGCCGTGCACCCGGACGAGGCCGCGGTGCTGGTTCGAAAACTGACGGAGGGAGACGGCGCCGATGTCGTCGTCGAGGCCGTCGGAGGCAACGGCCCACTCGACTTTGCGATGTCGCTTGCACGCGCGCGCGGACGAGTCGTGTCCGTGGGCGCCCATGTGGCAGAGAACTGGGCCTTTCCGGTCGGTCGTGCGTTCAAGGACGAGATGACGCTCAGCTTCGCGATCGGCGACAGCATTCGACTGCGTCGCAAGCTCTTGCGGCTGGTCACCAGCGGAGCCCTCGATCCGACCGTGGTGGTGGACGCTCGCGGTCGCCTGGCCGATGCCCCGAGCCTGTACGAACTGCTTGCCAAGCAGCAGCGCCTGAAGGCAGTGATGACCCCATGATCCGGCGCGCGCGCATCGGCGCAAACTCGGCAATATGGGACGTCGATTCACATCCGAGCCAACGCTGATGGTCAGCGCACTCGCGGCCGTTCTGGAACCGATCGCGACGGCTGCGGCTCGTGGGCAGTACGACCTTCTGCTCGCGGAGGCCGAACGAGCTGTCGCCGAGTTGGCCCCCTCCGCTCGCGGGCTTGTGATTCTGCGCACTGGCGGTGCCTGGTATGCCCCCTCGGCGCTGGAGAATGGCGGCGATACCCTGGGCCTCGACCTTCCGGCTGGACTCGAAACCCAGGAAACGCCCCTGCGGATTGGCAAGGTCGTGTTCGTTCCGGTCGCGCCCGGCGCGCTCGCGCTGCTGATCGAGGGTGACTCCGTCGCGATCGAAGCTTCAGAATCGCTGAGCGTGTTCTGCAAGGTCTTTGCGCTTGCGCTGCAGACCTGCGAGCGTCAGCGCATCGCCGTCCAGAACCTTGATGAGGTACAGGCGCTGCAGCGGGTCGCCACTCGCATGCTCAAGAGTCACGACCTCAGCGAGATACTGCTGCTCATTACGCAGGAAGCCAAGCAGCTCCTTTCGGCGGACATCTGTGGCGTCCTGCTGCGCGAAGACGACAAGATCGTCATGCGCCGCTGCGTAGGCAACCGCTCGCCCGAAACAGCGAATCTGCAGATGGGGCCCGGGCAGGGACTGGCCGGGCTCGTCCTGGAACACCGCAAGCCGGCCTCGGTCGAGGACTACGTCACCAGCGAATCGATCAGTCGTGACTTCTTCCATCTCGCCGAGGCCGAGCTGGTGCGGTCGGCGTTGGCGGCCCCGCTGCTCGGGCGCGACGACATCATTGGTGTGCTGGAAGTATGGCGTCGTCGCCCTTCGACGTTCACGCCACAGGACACGACGCGGCTCACAGCGCTGGCCAACCTGACGTCCATCGCCATCGAGAACGCGGAACTCTACGCCGGGCAACGTCGCATGGTCGACGAGTTGGGGCGCGCGCATGAGGCGCTCAACCAGCGTTTTGACGTCGTGCGCAGCGTCTCGAGTCTCACGCAGACACTCATGCTTCTGCTGTTGCAGGGCGCCGGATTGAATGCCATCGTATCGACGGCGTCCACGACGCTGAAGACGGACGTGGCCGTCATCGACAGGGATGGCACTCTGTTGGCCTGGAGCGGCAGTGACCACGCGCATGGCCTGGTCGATGCGGCGGCCGCCGTGATCGTCGCGCAAGGCGTTGCCAACGCGGCGGTGTCGGTGACGCGGGACGGCCTGTCCTGGCGGGCCCAACCGATCTTCGTCGAGGGAGCGGCGGCGGCCTGGGTCCTCGGAACGCTCGATGATGGGCAGCGGTCAGAGCTCATCGAGTTGACCCTCACGCAAGTTGCCGTGATCGCTGCTCTACAGCGACTGGAACAGCGATCCGCGAGTCGGGCCAGATCGGAGTCGATCGACGCGACGGTGTGGGATTTGTTGCGCGCAGACGAAACCACGCGCGCGGCAGCTATCGACCGCGCGGCCGATCTTAAACTGGATCTCGAAGGCCCGATGCGGCTCTACCTGTGCGAAGTCGGCGCTACGGCACCAGGATCTGCGGAGAGCTCAGGCTCCATCCTTCGGCAGAAGATCACACGTGCGGTGCAGACCATACGTGGCGAGAAGGTACGCGCCATCGCCTTACAAGGCATGTCGATCGCTGTGTTGTGTTCCGACCAAGCGCTCGACGATGCCGAACGCTTTGCGAAGAGCCTGTCAGGAGCCATCAGCGACGGTCTTGGTGGACGCCATGTCGTGGTGGGAGGCAGCAGCCGCTGCCACGTTGCTCGCGCGCTCGCAATCGCTTACAGGGAGGCGCAGATCGCGCTGGACGTCGCGCGGCAGATGGGCAAGACCGGCTCGGTCGTATACGACCGAGCCGGTGTCGTGGGCATGCTGCTGAGCCTGCGGCACGAAGTTGGAATGCGGCGCTTCCTTGAGCTAAACCTCGGCGACTTGCTGAAAGAGAAGGGGAAGCAACGTGATCTGTTTTTGCAGACACTTCGCGTGTACTTCGACGTCAACTGCTCGCACGAGGCGGCTTCGCAGAAACTTGGAGTGCACCGCAAGACAATCGCGCACCGGCTCGGGCGAATCTCCGAATTGACGGGCTTGGATCTGAGCACGCACGACGATCGACTTGTTGCCGACCTTTCTGTCTATGTCTATCAGATGCTAACGGCCCGAGACGGGTCATGATGGCAGAGAGCCAGGTGGTCGGTGGGGATGCCGAAGTTGGCGTGAAGTGGACGTGGAAGCGCGGGTGCCGAGCAAGCGAGTTCTTGATGCTCGGGGTCTTGTGCGTCGCGTAGTTGTCCAGCGAGCGAGTTGTCGGTGATCTCGCTGGTGGCCGTCGGCGACGTCTACGTGCACGTGCGCTTGCGCAAGGTGCGCTGCCCCCAGGTTTCGTAACACTTCGATCTACAGCTCGGGCACGGGTGACCCTGGACCCGTTTCAGTACCGCCCTGAAGTAGGAACTTCCGGCTCCTCGGGTATCGCCGATGCGGCCTGCAGGCCGCATCGGCGGGCGAATTCGGCGGGTGTGGCCCACTCGAGCGCTGAGTGGGGCCGAGTCTCGTTGTAGTAGCTGCGCCAGGCCCCGATCTTGGCCTGCGCGGGGGCTGTCAGGATTTCTGTGTGTGAGGCCGTTGGTTGAATTGGCTGTTGGCTGTTGGCTGATTCTTCTTACTGTCTTCAGGGCCCCTGCCAGGCCGCCGGAGGCGGCCCGGTTGAGCCATGTATTCATGGTTCAACCCCTCATCGGCCGGCGTGTGCCGCCGCCGTGAATCGCTCTTCGTAGAGTATCGCGAACTGGTTCATCGCCTCGCGCCACTCCTTGGCCGCCCGACCCCAGTCGGCTGTGATGTTGCGCAGCGCCAGCCAGATCAGCTTGGTGGCCGCGTCGTCGCTGGGGAAGTGCCCGCGCGTCTTGATGATCTTGCGCAGCTGGCTGTGCAGGCTCTCGATCGCGTTGGTGGTGTAGACCACGCGCCGCACCGCCGGCGGGAACGCGAAGAACGGGATCACGCGGTCCCAGGCCCGGCGCCAGGACGCCGTGACGGTGGCGTACTTCTGGCCCCAGGGGCCGCGTTCGAACTCGTCCAGGGCCGCGGCCGCCGCCTCGGCGCTGGCGGCCGTGTAGACGGGCTTGAGCGCCGCGGCCAGCAGCTTGCGGTCCTTCCAGCTCGCGTAGTCCAGACTGTTGCGGATCAGGTGCACGATGCAGGTCTGCAGCGTCGTGGCCGGGAACACCGCGCCCAGCGCCTCGCCGATGCCCTTCAGGCCATCGGTCACCGCGATCAGGATGTCGGCCACGCCGCGCGTCTTCAGGTCGTTGAACACCTTCATCCAGAACTTGGCCCCCTCGGTGTTCTCGATCCACAGGCCCAGGATGTCGCGCGTGCCGTCGCTCAGCACGCCCAGCGCCAGGTAGATCGCCTTGTTGCGCACGACGGCGTCCTCGCGGATCTTCACGCGCAGCGCGTCGAAGAACACCACCGGGTACATCGGCTCGAGCGGCCGCGCCTGCCAGGCCGTCACCTCGGCCATCACGGCGTCTGTGACCGAGCTGATGAACTCCGGCGACACCTCGGTGCCGTACTGCTCGGCCAGGAAGCCCTGGATCTCGCGCACCGTCATGCCGCGCGCGTACATGGCCACGATCTTGTCGTCAAAGCCGGTGAAGCGCCGCTCGTGCTTGGGGATGAGCAGCGGCTCGAAGCTGCCCTCCCGGTCGCGCGGCACCTCGATGCGCAGCGGCCCCTCATCGGTCAGCACGGTCTTGGCGCTGGCGCCGTTGCGATGGTTCGCCGCGTCCTCGGGCTTGGCCGCGCCGGGCGGGTAGCCCAGGTGGTGCGACAGCTCACCGCCCAGGGCGCGCTCGATCAGCGCCTTCTTCAGCGCCATCGTCGTAAGCGGGTGACCGAGGCCCTCTGGAAACCGAACCACTGTATGAGCACGATCGCCGATCGTGCTCGCCAAGGGATGGTGTGCACGTAACGCAACAGGTGCACACCATGTCTAAGCAAGACACACAGACCGAACCCCTGCGTCGCCACTACGCGGCGACCTTCAAGCGCGAACTCGTTGAGCGTAGCCTGCGGCCCGGCGCCTCGGTATCGGGGATCGCGCTGGAAAACGGCATCAACGCCAATGTGCTGTTCAGGTGGCGGCGCGAACACCTACGCGCCACGGCGAGCGTGCAGGGCGAGAGCATTGAGCAGGCCGTGCTGCTGCCGGTGAGGTTGGCGGCGACAGTGGCGCCGACCCGGCAGGAGGCGGCGACGCCGCGCTCGCCCACGCCCGCAGGCGTCATCGAGATCGACATTGGCGCTGCGCGCGTGCGTGTGCGCGGCGCCGTTGACGAAGCCAACGTGCGATGCGTGCTGCAGGCGCTGAGGACGATCGCATGATCGGCATGCCCGCCAACACGCGGGTGTGGCTCGCTGCGGGCCACACCGACATGCGCCGTGGCTTCGATGGCCTGGCTGCCATGGTGCAGACCGCACTGGCGGACAACCCGTTCGGAGGCCACGTCTTCGTCTTCCGCGGTCGGCGCGGCGACATCATCAAGTGCCTGTGGTTCGATGGCCAGGGCCTGTGCCTGTTCGCCAAGCGGCTCGAGCGTGGGCGCTTCGTGTGGCCGCAGGCGAGCAGCGGCACGGTCTCGCTGACGCCGGCACAGCTGTCGATGCTGCTGGAGGGCATCGACTGGCGCATGCCCCAACGCACCTGGCAGCCCGAGACGCTGCAGACGCCGCAGATTGCGGCGTGACCACTGGATGAGAATGCCTCCGGTGCGACCCTGATGGCGCACCGTGCGAGGCGGCGGGCACAGTGCTGTTCGTGCCCAGCTACCCAACACGCCCTTGACCATCGACGCGCTGCTGCGCGTCATCGCCGAGCGCGATGCCGAAGTGGCACTGCTCAAGCTGATGGTCGACAAGCTCAAGCTGCAGCTGGCACGCCGCGTTCGCGAGCAATACGGCGCCTCCAGCGAGCAGCTCGACGCGCAGCTGACGCTGATCACCGCCGAAGCACCGAAGGCTTCGACGAGCGCCGCCGCACAGGCGCCGCGATCAAAGCCGCGCAAGCCGCGGCGCGATCGCAAGCTGCCCGAGCACCTGCCGCGCGAGACGCAGGTCCATTGCCCCAAGGGATATGCGGCCGACACGCCGTGCGGCTGCAGCGAATGCGGCGGCAAGCTGCGCCAGATCGGCGAGGACGTGGCCGAGCAACTGGAATACGTGCCGGGGCGCTTCAAGGTCATCCGCCATGTGCGCCCCAAGCTGGCGTGCACGCGCTGCGAAGGCATCTTCCAGGCGATGGCGCCGAGCCGGCCGATTGCACGCGGCCTGCCCGGGCCGGCGCTGCTGGCGCACGTGATGGTGGCCAAGTACTGCGACCACACGCCCCTGTACCGCCAGAGCCGCATCTATGGGCGCGACGGCGTGGACATCGACCGCTCCACGATGGTGGGCTGGGTGGACCAGGGCGACGAGTTGGTCGAGCCGCTGGCAGCCGCGCTGGGCCGCTACACGCTGGCCGACGGCAAGGTGCACGCCGACGACACGCCGGTGCCGGTGCTCGATCCCGGGCGCGGCCGGACCAAGACCGGCAGGCTGTGGGTGTACGTACGCGACGACCGACCTTGCGGCAGCAAGGATGCGCCGGCGGTGTGGTTCCAGTACTCGCCCGATCGTGGCGGCGAGCATCCGCGCGAACACCTCAAGCGCTACCGCGGCATCCTGCAGGCCGATGCGTACTCGGGCTACTCGAAGCTCTTCGACAGCGGCCGCGTCGTGCACGCAGCATGCATGGCCCATGCGAGACGGTACTACTGGGACGTGTACGAGGCGCACAAGCGCGCTCCCGGCTCGGTGGCCGAGCAGGCGCTGCAGCGCATCGCCAAGCTGTACGAGATCGAAGCCGACATCCGCGGCCGACCGCCCGATGAGCGACGGCGAGAACGTCTCGAGCGCGCGGCACCGCTGCTGAAGGATCTGCACGCCTGGTTGAGCGAGACGCTCAGTCGTGTCTCGGCGAAGTCCGATCTGGCGCAGGCCATCGGCTACACCCTCACCCACTGGAAGGCGTTGACGCGCTACTGCGACGACGGGCGCATCGAGATCGACAACAATGCCGCCGAGCGCGCGCTGCGCGGCGTCGGGCTTGGCAGAAATCATGTGAACTGCAGTCTTATGCGAA
>NZ_AZSN01000055.1:0-23932 GCF_000576225.1 Methylibium sp. T29-B
CGCGCGGGCAGCAGCGGCGGCGAGCCGTCGACCGCCACGGCGGCGCGCGCCGGGCGCCTTTTCTTTTGATCTGATTTATCGATCATCGTGAGCAATATTCTCCGCTTTTTCCTTTGAGTTCACGTCACTACCATCGATCGCAGCCCTCAGCCAACCCGGGACCGGACGGTGTTCAAGTTCCTCTCCAGCGATCCGATCCACGACCCGCTCGCGCCGCCGCTGCCGGCCGCGCCCACCGAGGTCAAGTGCACCACCTGCTACATGTGCGCGTGCCGCTGCGGCATCCGCGTGCACCTGCGGCAGGGCGAGAACGGCCCGGAGGTGCGCTACATCGACGGCAACCCCGCACACCCGATCAACCAGGGCGTGATCTGCGCCAAGGGCTCGTCGGGGATCATGAAGCAGGTCTCGCCGGCACGGCTCACGCAGCCGCTGCTGCGCAAGAAAGGCAGCGACCGCGGCGCCGGCGAGTTCGAGCCCATCAGCTGGGACCTCGCGTTCGAGATGCTCACCGAGCGGCTGCAGAAGATCCGCTCCACCGACCCGAAGAAGTTCGCGCTGTTCACCGGTCGCGACCAGATGCAGGCGCTCACCGGCCTGTTCGCGCGCCAGTTCGGCACGCCCAACTACGCGGCACACGGTGGCTTCTGCTCGGTGAACATGGCCGCCGGCATGATCTACACGATCGGCGGCTCGTTCTGGGAGTTCGGCGGCCCCGACCTCGACCACGCCAGGCTGTTCGTGATGATCGGCACCGCCGAGGACCACCACAGCAACCCGATGAAGATCGCGCTGAGCAAGTTCAAGCGCGCCGGCGGACGCTTCATCTCGATCAACCCGGTGCGCACCGGCTACTCGGCGATCGCCGACGAGTGGATCCCGATCAAGCCGGGCACCGACGGCGCCCTGTTCATGGCGCTGCTGCACGAGCTGATCGCGTCCGATCTGATCGACCGGCCCTTCCTGCAGCGCTACACCAACGCGCCGCAGCTGGTGGTGCTGGAGGACGGCGAGCGCGAGGGCCTGTTCGCCTTCGATCCGGCAGCGGGCCCGCCAGGCGACGGCCGCAACCCGCACAACAAGCTGGTGTGGGACCTCGCCAGCGGCAGCGTGAAGGCGGCCTACCCCGAGGGCATCGCCGAGGGCTGCGAGCCGGCGCTGGAAGGTCATTACCGGCTGGCCGACGGCACGCGCGTCGCGCCGTCGTTCGAGCTGCTGCGCGAGCGCGTGGCCACCTGCACGCCGGAGTGGGCGTCGCAGATCACCGGCATCCCGGCCGAGCGCATCCGCAAGCTGGCGCGCGAGCTGGGAGAGACAGCGCTGCAGCAGGCCTTCGAGCTGCCGATTCCCTGGACCGACGCCTGGGGCAAGCAGCACCCGACCACGAGCGCACGCCCGGTCGCCTTCCATGCGATGCGCGGCCTGGCGGCGCACTCCAACGGCTTCCAGACGGTGCGTGCGCTGGCGGTACTGATGAGCGTGCTGGGCACGATCGACGCGCCCGGCGGCTTTCGCCACAAGGCGCCCTACCCGCGCCACATCGTTCCCAACTACCGCGCGTTCAACTCGCCGGAGATGATCAAGCCCAACACGCCGCTCAACGCGGCGCCGCTGGGCTTCCCGGCCAGCCCCGACGAGCTGGCGATCAACCCCGACGGCTCGCCGATCCGCATCGACCACGCGTTCTCGTGGGAGCACCCGCTCTCGGCGCACGGCCTGATGCACAACGTGATCACCAACGCCACCAAGGGTGATCCCTACCGCATCGACACGCTGCTGATCTTCATGGCCAACATGGCCTGGAACTCGACCATGAACACCATGGCCGTGCGCGAGATGCTCAATGCGAAGGCCGACGACGGCGAGTTCAAGATCCCCTTCCTCGTGGTGTGCGACGCCTTCCAGAGCGAGATGGTGGCGTTCGCCGACCTGGTGCTGCCCGACACCACCTACCTCGAGCGCCATGACGTGATGAGCATGCTCGACCGGCCGATCTCGGAGTTCGACGGCCCTGTCGATTCGGTGCGCGTGCCGGTGCTGCCGCCGACCGGCCAGTGCAAGCCGTTCCAGGAGGTGCTGATCGAACTGGCCTCGCGACTCAAGTTCCCGGCCTTCACCACCGCCGAGGGCGGGCGCAAGTTCACCGGCTACCCGGACTTCGTGGTGAAGTTCGAGCCGCAGCCCGGCATCGGCTTCCTGATGGGATGGCGCGGCGAGCACGGCGACAAGCACCTGCGCGGCGCACCCAATCCGAAGCAGTGGGAGATGTACGAGAAGAACAACTGCGTCTTCCAGTACCACCTGCCCAAGGACATGCAGTACATGCGCAACTGGAACCGCGGCTACCTCGACTTCGCGAAGGAGCACGGCTGGCGCCAGCGCAACGACCCGGTGCAGCTGGCGCTGTACTCCGACACGCTGCAGAGCTTCCGGCTCGCGGCGCAGGGCAAGACCCCGGGCCGCCAGCCGCCCGAGCACCTGCGCGAACGCATCGCGACCTATTTCGATCCGCTGCCGTTCTGGTATCCGCCGCTCGAGTACGCGGCCACCGACGAGGCCGCCTACCCGCTCAACGCGATCACGCAGCGGCCGATGGCGATGTACCACTCCTGGGATTCGCAGAACGCCTGGCTGCGCCAGATCCACAGCCACAACTACCTGCAGGTCAACCCGCTCACCGCGCAGGCCGCGGGCATCGCCGACGGCGGCTGGTGCTGGGTCGAGAGCCAGTGGGGCAAGCTGCGCTGCATGCTGCGCTACAGCGAGGCGGTGGAGCCCGGCACCGTGTGGACCTGGAACGCGATCGGCAAGGCCGACGGCGCCTGGCAGCTCGCGCCCGGCGCCGACGAGTCGCGCAAGGGCTTCCTGCTCAATCACCTGATCTCCGAGGAGTTGCCGCTGCGCGGCCCGGGCGGTGCCGCGGGAACGATCAGCAACTCCGATCCGATCACCGGGCAGGCCGGCTGGTACGACGTGCGGGTGCGCATCCGCCCGGCGGCGCCCGAGGAGCCCGCGGAGACCTTCCCGCAGGTGAAGGCGACGCCGGCACCCCCCGGGGTGCGCGGCACGACGTCGCGGGTGCTGACCTATTTCGCGGGGCGCAAGACATCATGATCCAGTGGCTGAAAGACCTGATGAAGTCCGAGCTCGTCGCCGAGGCCCCGGCCCGGCGGAGCGACACGCCCTCGGCGCGCCGCGGTGACGGCGACGAACCGCCGGAGACGCTGGCCAAGCAACTGGCGCTGGTGATCGATCTCAACGTCTGCGTCGGCTGCCACGCCTGCGTCACCGCCTGCAAGCAATGGAACACGTCCGGCTCGGCCGGTCCGCTGGCCGACGAGAACGCCTACGCGGCCAGCCCGACCGGCACCTTCTTCAACCGCGTGCAGACCTACGAGGCCGGCGTCTTCCCCGGCACCGACACCGTGCACTTCCCCAAGAGCTGCCTGCACTGCGAGGAACCGCCCTGCGTTCCGGTGTGTCCCACCGGCGCGAGCTACAAGCGCAAGGAAGACGGCATCGTGCTGGTCGACTACGACAAGTGCATCGGGTGCAAGTACTGCTCCTGGGCCTGCCCCTACGGCGCACGCGAGCTCGACGAGGAACGGCAGGTGATGACCAAGTGCACGCTGTGCGTGGACCGCATCTACGACGAGCGGTTGCCGAAGGCCGATCGCCGGCCGGCGTGCGTGATGGCCTGCCCGACCGGTGCGCGCCTGTTCGGTGACGTGAAGGACCCGGACTCCGATGTGTCCAGGGCGATCCGCGAACGCGGTGGCTACGCGCTGATGCCGGAGTGGGAAACGCAGCCGGCCAACCAGTACCTGCCGCGCCGCATCACCGAGGTGGCCGGGCAGCAGCCCGACGGCGCGCCCGGACCCGCCGGCACGGCGCATTGAGCGGGGGCGACGCATGCACCCCGCGTTCTCGATCGTCTTCTTCACCACGCTGGCCGGCGTCGCGCAGGGCCTGGTGGTGGCGCTCGCCCTGGCGGTGCTGCTCGGCCCGGCACCGTCCGTCGGCTTCCTGAGCGCGGCGCTGCTGCTGGCCGGCGTGCTGCTGCTGCTCGGCCTGGGCGCCTCCTTCCTGCACCTGGGCCGGCCCGAACGGGCCTGGCGCGCGGTGCTGATGTGGCGCACCTCGTGGATGTCGCGCGAGGTGATCGTGCTGCCGGCCTTCATCGGCATCGTGGCGGTGTGGTGGCTGGCGCTTCGATGGGGCGTCGTCACGCCGTGGGCGACGCTGCTCCCGGTGGCGGCGCTGGTCGGCGCGGCCGTGCTCTGGTACTGCACGGCGATGATCTACGCCTGCGTGCGCTTCATCCAGGAGTGGGCCCACCCGCTGACGCTGGTGAACTACACGCTGATCGGCCTGTCGTCGGGGCTGGTGCTGGCCTGCGCGCTGGCGGCCGGCTACGGCGAGGCCGCACTGCTGCGCGCCGTGGCGCCCTGGGCGCTGATCGCGACGCTGGCCGCCTGGTTCACGCGCACGCTGGCGTTGCGCCGCAATGCCGCGCTGAAGCCGAAGTCGACGCTGCAGTCGGCCACCGGCATCCGCGCGCCGCAACTGGTGCAGAAGTCGATGGGCATGTCGGCGGGCTCGTTCAACACCCGCGAGTTCTTCCATGGCGTGGGGCTGGCCGCGATGCGGCAGACCAAGCTCGCCTTCCTGGTGCTCGGCTTCGCGCTGCCGTCGCTGCTGCTGGCCTGGGGCCTGCTCGGTGGCCCGGCCGCCGTGTGGTGGCTGGCGCTGCTGGTGCAGGCGCCGGGGCTGGTGGCCGAGCGCTGGTTCTTCTTCGCCCAGGCCCGCCACCCGCAGAACCTGTACTACCAGCAGGTGTCGTGAGCCGCGGCTACCCGGCGGCCAGGACTTCCAGGCGCTGCGACCACTCCTCGTAGGACCCGAGCAGCGTCCACTGGAAGTCGCACATGAAGTCGTAGCCGAGCTTGAACAGCGGCAGGTTGTGCGTCAGCGCGTCGATCTGCTCGACCGACTCCACCTCCACGATCGCCACCACCTCGTAGCGCCCCGGCACCTTCCAGACCTTCTGGATCACACCGGCCGCGACGCCGGCCGCCACCGCCGCCGACTCCTGCTTCCAGGCGCCGAAGAACTCCTGGTTCGACATGCGGTCGGGCTTGCGTAGATGGGCGTGAAGCAGCACTTGCATGGGTCTCCTCCGGAACGATGAAGCGGCCACTTTAGGGGCGTCGCCGCCCGCCCGTGCCCGCGGATTACCCTGCCAGCGCACCCTGCGCCCTGCAACGACCGACGCCGGCTTCCGGCCGGCCGCGTCAGGCCTCGTCGATCGGCATGGACTGCGTCTCCGCCGACGGCCGCGCGGGGAAATGGATGTCGAACACGCCGCCCCCGTCCGTCGCGTTGGAGGCTCTGATGCGCCCACCGTGCGCCTCGACGATCTTGCGGCAGATGGCGAGGCCCAGGCCGGTGCCGCCGGCACCGTTCTTCGTGGCACTGGACTGCACGAAGGCATCGAAGATGGCGTCGAGTTCCGCGGGCGGTATGCCCGGCCCGTGATCGCGGACACGCAGGTGGATCTCGCCGTTCGGCGTGGCGTGCCCGAAGACATCGATGCTCTGCCCGGTCGGCGAGAACTTGATCGCGTTCGCCAGGACGTTGCGGACCACCTGCTGGAAGCGCAGGGGATCGACCCTGGCCAGCAACGGGGCCTCCGACAGCTCGACATGCAGCCTCAGTTGTGCGCGCTGCAGCAGGGGATCGAGTTCGGCCGCCACGCTGCGGATCAGGCCACGCAGGTCGGTGCGCTCGAGGTGGAAGGTCCCGACCGCGCTTTCGATCTTGGAGACATCGAGCAGGTCGTTCACCAGCGCCAGCATGCGTTCACCGGACGCATGGATGTCCTGGAACATCGCCGCCAGTCGCTCGTCGTGCCGGCCCCGCATGAGACCGAGCTCCGAGAAGCCGAGGATGGACTGCAGCGGTGTGCGCAGCTCGTGGCTGATGTTGGCGATGAACTCGGACTTCGTACGCGACGCCTCCTCGGCGACGTTGCGCGCATCCCGCGTCGCGCGTTCGGCTTCCCGGAACTCGCTGACGTCCATCACCGTGGTCAGGATGCCCAGCGGATCACCCCTGTCGTTCGGGACCAGCACCTTCGTGACCACCACGTCGCGCAGCGAGCCGTCTCCATGCGCGATCTTTGCCTCGAAGCGCACCCGCCCGCCCCCACGCATCAGTCGACGATCATGCTCGGCATGCAACCCGGCCTCGCCGCTTTGAAGCAGGTCGACCGCCGGCCGGCCGACCACGTCGGCTCGCGAGCAGCCGAAGAATTCTTCCCAGGTCTGGTTCACGGTGGTGATGCGGCCCTCGGCGTCCGTCATCGACACGGGCACGGGGCTGATCTCCAGCAGCAGGCCGGTGAAGGCCAGCTGCGCCTGCAGGCGCTGCTTCGCGGCCCAGCGCTCGGTCACGTCGACCGCGCTGCCGGCAAAGCCTGCGATGCGGCCCTGCACGAGCAGCGGCGCCACGGCGACCTGGAAGCGATGCTCCCGACCGTCGGCGGCGCGCAGCGTCAGCTGGGCCGTGCGCAGCCCCGACGCGCCGTCGGGCGCAAACAGGGCATCGACCTCGGCGCGCTGTTCGTCGTCGACGAGGTCGTGCAATCGGCGGCCCAGTGCCTGGTCCGCCGATTCCCCGCTGACGGCCGACCAGCGCGCGTTGACGAAGGTGATGGCTCCCTGGGCGTCGGTGCGGAAGATCAGCTCCTGCACACTCTTGATCAGCACCGTGAGTTCGCGTTCGTGCCGGACCGCCCGTGCCTGGACGGCTTCGCGCTGCCGACGTGCGGCTTCGCGCGCGCGCAGGCTGCGCCAGACGGTCGCTGCGGTGACGACAAGCAGCGCCAGCCCGAAGGCGCCGATGAGCGCGATCCAGCGCATCGCGAGCAGCCAGTCCTCGACGGTCCGCGCGTAGGACTGCTCGACGATGGTGACCAGTGGCCGGCTGCCCGAGGCACGGAAGGCCACGATGCGGCGGCCCGGCCCGAAGCCCGCCCCCACGTAGCTGTCGTGGTCGCGCGTGTCCAGGTGTTCGCGGAACACGGGGTGCGTCGCGCCGCTGATCGGCACGACGGACAGGTCGCCCGCGCTGGCGATGACGCGACCGTCGAGCAGCGCCAGCACGGCAACGTCCCCGGCCCGGGAGATGGTCTGCGACTGGTAGTTGGAGAACGCGCCCGGGTTGACCAGGCCGACCAGCAGCAGTTCCCGACCTCCCGGCATCGGTACCTTGTGCAGGACGGGAACGAATCCGATACCGCTCACCGCCCCGCTCGGGCGGCGCACGTCGGCCAGATGGCGCCCCGCCACGAAGGGACCGACCGTGTCCTCGCTCTGCGTGGGCAGGCTGCCGAGCGCCTCGAGTTCGATGGTGCGTCCGACATCCGACCCCACCGAGCTGGCCAGCACGCGGCCGTCCATGTCGAGCAGCGCAATGCTGCGCATGAACGGCAGGCCCACCAGCGCCTGGGTCAAGGGGCTGTTCAGGCGAGTGGGGTCGGCGGGAAGGTCGGCCACACCGATCAGTTCGGCCAGGGCGGTCAGCGCCACCGAGGCTGTTTCCAGCGTGCTGGTGGCGTGGTCGTCGAGCACACGTGCCAGCAGCGCGCCTCGATCGATGCGTCCCTCGACGGCCTCGCGATGCTCGTACCAGCCGATGCCCGCGAGCGCAGCCACGAACAGGGTCACCATCAGCGCGGTGCCGGCGAACACGACACGGCCCGGCGACCAGTGCGCGCGGAGCTCGCCGGTCGCGTCCCCCGACTTGCGAGGCTCCATGGCGAGCCAACTCATCGGTCGACCACGATCGCGTCGAGGCCATGCCGGCCGGCGGCCTTCCTCAGCCGGCCATCGGCCTTGATGCGTCCGACGAAGGCGTCGAGCGCGTTCAGCCAGTCCTCGTCCCCGGGCCGCACCGCGTAGGCGTAGGGCAGCACGAACAAGGGCTGCGGCGGGGTCATCAGGCGCGCCCAGTCGGCGTTATCCAGCAGGCGTCGGCTGTAGGCGTAGTCGGTCATGAAGACGTCGATACGGCCCGCCCCCAGCTCCCGCTCCCGCGAGGCGGGCGGCTTGACCACGACCAGCCGCGCGTGACGGAGGAACCCCTCCATCGCCGGCTCCATGAACGTCCCGGCCTGCACGCCGACCAGCACGCCCGGCTGATCGATGTCGCTCCACGTCCGCACGGCGGGGTGGCCCTTGGTGGTGATGCCGTAGATGCCGCTCTGGAGATAGGGCTGCGTGAAGCGAAGCTGCGCCATGCGCTGCGGCGTGCGCCCGACCGCGAACATGGCCACGTCGCACCGGTCGGCCTGGAGATCGTCGACAAGCGTCTCGAAGGACGACTCCACGTACTGCACCCCGGCCCGCAGGTCGGCCCCGAGCGCGGCCGACAGGTCGATGTCGATGCCGTCCAGCTGACGGGTGCGCGGGTGGCGGAAGGTGATGCCGTAGTAGTCGGGCCAGATGCAGACGCGCACCACGCCACCCGACCGGACCCGATCGAGCACCGGCCCGGCGTGCGCCGTCGGGAGAAGGCTCGTGAGCAGCACCAGCACCGCGCCGCCAAGCGCCGGCAGGGACAGGAAGGCTCGGACGGACCTCATCGGGACGCTCCTCTGGGTTCGGCAGGCCGTCGCGCGCCCGTCCGCGTCGGCGACGCCGCGGCGCTCAGGCGCCCACCAACTCCGCGAAGCCGGGCTGGGTGCGGTTCACGCGGTCTCGAAGCTCGATCAGTTCCGCTGCATTTTCCAGGAAGACATCGACGATGCGCGGATCGAACATCGCGCCACGCTGCTCCGTCAGCATCTCCAGCGCACGCTCGTCGCTGAAGGCAGGGCGGTAGCAGCGGCGCATCGTCAGTGCATCAAAGTAGTCGACGACTGCGACGATGCGACCCGAAAGCGGAATGTCCTCGCCGCGCAGCCCGGCCGGATAACCGCTGCCGTTGTAGCGTTCGTGGTGGGTCCGGGCCACCTCGGCGGCCAGTTGGAACAGCGCGACCCGGGAGCGCCCGAGGATCTCGGCACCGATGCTGGCATGCCGGTTCATGATCTCGCGCTCCGCAGGCGTCAAGGGCCCGGGCTTCTTCAGCACCTCGTCCGGGATGCCGATCTTGCCCACGTCATGCATCGGCGCCGCCTTGCGCATCATCGTCGCGAACTTGTCGTCCTCGCCCAGCATGAGCGCAAGCGCCTCGGCCAGGTAGCCGATGCGGACGATGTGCACGCCGGTGTCGTCGTCCCGGAAGTCGGAGGCCAGCGACAGGTGCAGCAGCGCCTCGTGGTGCGCGCGGGTGACCTCCTGCAGCGCTTCGTTTCGTTCCTGGTACATGCGCCCCAGGTCGGCGACGATGCGTTCCATCTGGGCGGCCGCGGCGGCCTCGAAGCTGTAGCCACGACGCGGCGCGACGGGCTGGGAGACGGGACGGGCGGACAAGGGATAGGAGATCATGGGCGTTGATTTCAGGCAGCTGCAGGCAGTCGATCGTCTCGATCAGTTGCAGCGGACTGAAGGGTTTGAGGAGGTAGGCATCGGCTCCCGCCTGCGCTCCGGCGTCCCGGTCCTGGCTCTGGCCGCGCGCGGTCAGCAGCATGACCTTGGTATGCGCCAGGCTGGGTTCGGCCTTGATGCGGCGGCAGGCCTCCAGGCCGTCGTACTCGCCGGGCATCATCACGTCGAGCAACACCACATCGGGCCGCAGCTGCAGCGCCGCCGCCACGCCGACCGGCGCCGCATTCGCCTCGTGGATCTCGCAGTGCTCGAACTCCAGCGTCATGCGGATCAGCTTGCGGATGTCCGCATGGTCTTCGACGATCAGGATCTTCTTCATGTCGGGGTCAGGCTGCAAAGTGCCTCTATCATAAAACTCATTTTTATCACTTCAAATCCGAACCTCGATCCATTGCCCATCGATCCCCAGAAATCGGCAAAATTGCGCAAATGAATTCCTCCACAACCGCAGCCCTCGCCGGCGAGCACTTCACGACCCTGGAAGTGGCGCAGCGTCTCGGGCTGGCCGTGCGCTCGGTCCAGTTGATGGTGGATCGGGGCGAGCTCGAGGCGTGGAAGACTCCGGGGGGGCATCGCCGCATCTCGCGCGCATCGGTCGATCGCTGGCTGGCCTCGCGCAGCGGGCTGCCCCAGGCCACCTCAGCACCGGATGAGCCGCCGCGCTCGTCCGGGGAGCCGGCCCGGCCACGGCGCGTGCTGCTGATCGAGGACTCCAAGCACTTCCAGAACCTCGTCGCCCTGCTGGTGCGCCAGCAGTTCCCGGACGTCGAGCTCCACGTGGCCGACGACGGCGTCGCCGGCCTCATCCTCTACGGCCGCCTGCAGCCGGAAGTCCTGGTCGTCGACATCCTGCTGCCCGGCATCGATGGCGCGACGCTGATCACCAGCCTGCGCGCGCAGCCCGAGCTCTTCCACGGCCAGCTGATCGTCGTGACCTCGCTCGACGCCGACCAGCGCGACCCCTACGCCTTCGCCCTGTCCGGCGTGCCGGTGGTGCACAAGCCGCGGCTGGTCATGGATCTGCCGCCGCTGTTGACTCAGGCCCTGAGCCGGTCGCTCCTGCCGGCCTGAGCCGGGGACGCCACATGAGCACCCGGCGCGTCATCCTGGTCGAGGACGATGCCTCCCTGCGGCGCTTCGTGGCCCTCGCGCTGGAGGACCTCGACCTCGATCTCGTGGCCTGCGTCGACGTCCCTTCGGCGATGGCGGCGCTGCAGGCCGGGCCGGCGCGCCTGCTGATCACGGACCTGATGCTGCCCGGCGAATCGGGCCAGTCGCTGCTCGAGCGCCTGCATCGCGAACCCGGGCTGAAGGGGGCGGCACGCGTGGCCGTCTTCAGCGCCGGCCTGACCGTGGCCGTGCGCCAACGCCTCGAAGGGCTGGGCGTGTGGCGCCTGCTGTCCAAGCCGGTTTCGGTGGCAGACCTCGCGGCCTGCGTGACCGACGCGCTCCGCGACGAGGCCCCCGCAGCCCTCGTGCCCGCCGTCGGCGTCACGGCCGCCGAGGCCGCCTCCGCCGCCGCCATCGACCGGCACTTCGGTGGCAACGCCGACCTGTACCGAGCCTTCCGAGCCAGCTGCCTGGCACAGTTCACCGAAGACCTGCGGCAGGGGGATACCGCCTGCCGATCCGAGGACACCGCTCAGCTGCGGCGCATTGCCCACAGCCTGAAATCGGTGCTGCTGACGCTGGGTCATCACGCCGCCTCGCAGGCGGCTCGCGAGTTGGAGGACCACGCCGCCGCCGACGACGGGTCGGCTGCCCGTCCTGCCTGGATCAGGCTGCGCGAACAGATCGCCCTGCTCACCGACACGCCAGCGGCGTAGCCGCAGCCAGCCGCAACCCGGCCACGCTCGTGAGCGCGCGTGCCGTGATATTTCACGCATTTTCATATTTGATAAAAACGAAATTCTTTCGGCGTTGATATACATTTGTATCACTTTATGGTGAATCAAATGAATCAAATTCTCCGTATCAGGAGCGTCGAATGAATCTCGATGCCCCGACCAGCATCGCCAGACGCGAGGTCGCGGTGCCGTGCCGGCCCGCCAGGCCCGGCGAGTTCCTCAGCTTCACGCTGGGTTCGCAGGACTACGGCGTCGATCTGCTGCGCGTGCAGGAGATCCGCCGCTACGAGGCACCGACCCACATCGCGAACGCACCGGCTTCGCTGCGCGGCGTGCTCGACCTGCGCGGCGAGATCGTGCCGGTGCTGGACCTGCGCACGCTGGTCGGCATCGAGTCGCCTCGCTTCGGCGACACCACGGTCATCGTGGTGCTGACCCTCGGCGACAGCACCCTGGGCGTCATCGCCGACACCGTCTCGGATGTCGTTCGCGTCGGTGCCGACGAGTTGCACTCGCTGCCGGCGATGAACGGCCTGGCCGACGCGAAGTTCTTCACCGGCGTGGCCACGGTTGCGGCGCGAATGCTCGTCCTGATCGACGTCGACGCCCTTTCGACGTGCTGCGGGGGACTGGTCGCCTCGACCCACCCGACGCACTGACCCGCCCCTGCCTACATCCGGCGACCGAGGAGACCCGCCCCATGAAAGCCCTGAACGACCTGCCCATCAAGCTGAAGCTGTCCGCTGCCTTCGGCCTGCTGCTCGCACTGATGCTGGCGCTGGCCGGCTTCAGCCTGCTGCAGATGTCCACCATGCACCACAGCACCGAGGAGATCAGTGGCAACTGGCTGCCGTCGGTCGAGGTGATCAACAAGCTCAACACCAACACGTCGGATTTCCGGATCGCGCAGATGGAGCATGTCCTGAACACCGATCCCGCCGCCATGGATCGGATCGAGAGCGCGCAGAAGGCCGTCCTGGAGGACCTCGAACGGAACCGGGCGGTCTACCTCCCGCTGATCAGTGACGACGGAGAGCGGCGGCTCTACGACACGTTCTCCACCTATTGGTCGCGTTACCTGGCGCTCAACGTTCAGGTCCTCGCGCACTCCCGGGCCAACGAGAACCAGCAGGCCAAGGCTCTCCTCGAAGGCGAGGCGCTCAAGCTCTTCGATTCGGCGAGCCAGGTCCTGGACAAGCTCAGCGACATGAACCACGAAGGAGCTGCGCTCGCCACGAAACAGGCCGAACGCGGCTACCTCGCGGCACGCAACGGCCTGTTCCTGTCGCTCGGTGTGGCCGTGCTGGGCGCGCTTGCGGCCTCGTTCTGGCTGATCCGGAGCATCGTCGGGCCGCTGGCCCGGGCCGTCGCCGTTGCCGACCGCGTGGCCGAAGGCGATCTCAGCGGGCAGGTCGTCGTGCATTCGGAAGACGAAGTCGGCCGGCTGCTCGCCGCGATGCGACGCATGCAGGACAGCCTGATCGGCGTGGTCGGCACCGTGCGGCAGAACGCCGACAGCTTGGCAACTGCAAGCGTGCAGATCTCCCAGGGCAACCACGACCTCAGCAGCCGCACCGAGGAACAGGCGTCCGCGCTGGAGGAAACCGCCGCGTCGATGGAAGAGATCCAGAGTACCGTCAAGCAGAACGCCGACAACGCCGCCCAGGCCAATCAGCTCGCCCGCAGCGCCAACGACGACGCCGGCAAGGGCGGCGCGATCGTCGGGGAGGTGGTCGACAAGATGAAGGAAATCGACGCGGCCTCGCGCCAGATCGTGGACATCATCGGCGTGATCGACGGCATTGCCTTCCAGACCAACATTCTCGCCCTGAATGCGGCGGTGGAGGCCGCGCGAGCCGGCGAACAGGGTCGTGGCTTCGCCGTCGTGGCCACCGAGGTGCGCACGCTGGCCCAGCGCAGCGCCGACGCAGCCAAGCAGATCAAGGCGCTGATCACCGCCAATGCCGAACGCGTCGACCAGGGCAGCGCACTCGTGGCGCAGGCCGGGGCCTCGATGACGGAGATCATGCAGTCGATCCGCCGCGTGACCGACATCATGGGCGAGATCAGCTCCGCCAGCCAGGAACAGTCGTCCGGCATCGCGCAGGTGGCCGAGGCCGTGACGCAGATGGATCAGGTGACGCAACAGAACGCCGCGCTGGTCGAGGAAAGTGCCGCAGCCGCCGAAAGCCTGAAGCAGCAGGCCCAGCAGCTCGTTTCCGCCATGTCGGGTTTCCGTCTTCCGGACCAAGACAGCGCGCCGGCCCGCGAGAGCCGCACGACCGCAGCGCAACAGACCAAGGCCGCGCCGCTCCTGCCGGATCGCCGAGGCCCGGGCCGCGCAACCAACGTGACGCGCCCTGCCTTCGGCCAGCCGCCCGCGGGTCCCCGCACGGCTGCAGTGCAGACCGTGGCGCGCACGGGAACCGACGACTGGGAATCGTTCTGAGACTCGCGGAGGAGCCTGAACCGTGAACCTTCCTGCATGGTCCCTCAGCCGGAAGGCCGCCGTCGGCGCCGCGTCGATCCTGCTGATCTTCTGGTTGGCCGTGCTGGGCGTGCTGCACACCGAGCGGCTGCAGGCACTGGAAACGCAGGCGACGCACAACGCCAACCTGGCCCGCGCGCTCGAGGAACAGACGGTTCGTGTGATCGCCACGATCGACCAGGCGACCCTCCGGATGCGCGATGCGGTGCGCACCGGCGACGATGCGCTGTCCGACATCGCCCAGTTCGCCAACGAGACCGGCCTGGCGCCTTCCATCCTGGTGCAGCTCTCGCTGATCGCGCCCGACGGCAGGTTCGTCGGGAGCAATCTCGACCCCGATGGGCGCAAAACAGGCCCTGTCGACCTGTCGGAGCGCGAGCATGTGCGCGTCCATCTCGCGCCTCAGGCGGCACCCAAGTTGCAGCAGCAGCTCCACGCGAACGGGCTTTTCATCGGCAAGCCCGTGCTCGGCAAGGTGTCGGGTCGGTGGACGGTGCAGCTGTCGCGGCGCATCGATGGTCCAGGCGGTGAGTTGCGGGGCGTGGTCGTCGCGTCGCTCGACCCCAGTTACTTCGAGAACCTCTACCGCAGCGTGACGCTGGGCCGGCAGGGCGGCGTGACCATGACCGGCGCCGATCTGGTGATTCGCGCCCGCGTGGTCGGGGACACCAGCGTCGGCATGGGCGGCCGGATCGGCCCCACGAGCCCCATGGCTCGCGCCGACGTCGGCCGGTCGGGCGACTACATCGGCGTGAGCACGGTGGACGGTGTCGAGCGGATCGTCGGCTACCGACGCATCGACGACTACCCGCTGTACGTGCTGGTGTCCTCGTCCACCGAGGAGTCGCTGGCGGAATGGCGCGCGATGCGCAACACCACGCTGTTCCTCGCCGCCCTGTTCAGTGCCGCCGTCATGGCCGCCACCGTCCTCTTCCTGTCGAGCGTCCGGCGCCTCGAGGCGACCAACCTCGCGCTGGCCGCCAGCGAGGCGCGGGCACAGTCGGCCAACCAGGCCAAGACCGAGTTCCTGGCCGCGATCTCGCACGAGCTGCGCACGCCGCTCACCAGCATCCGCGGCTTCGCAGAGCTGATGGAGAAGCGGCTCGAGCAGCAGAAGTTCAGGGAACAGGCCGGCATGATCCGCCGTTCCGCGGAGAACCTGAACGCGCTGCTGACGGAGATCCTGGACTTCGCGAAGGTGGAAGCCGGGGCGATGCGTGTGGATGCCGTTGACGTGGAGATCCGCCCTCTGGTGCGCGGCGTGTTCGACTTCTTCGCCGTGTCGGCCGCCGACAAGGGGCTGGAGCTGCAGCTGCAGGTGGCCGATGGCACGCCGGACAGCGTGGTCGGCGACGAACTGCGGCTGAAACAGATCCTGAACAACCTGCTGTCCAATGCGATCAAGTTCACCTCGCAGGGCCAGGTCCGGATCGAAGTGACGCACGCGGAGCGCCAGCTGCAGCTGCATGTCGTCGACACCGGCCCGGGCATCGCCCCGGACCTCCACGACGTGATCTTCGAGCGCTTCCGGCAAGGCAACGACCGCGTGTCGACCGAGCACGGCGGCACGGGCCTGGGGCTGGCGCTTTCGCGTGGGCTGGCCGAACTGATGGGCGGGCGGCTGACCGTCGTGTCGGAGATCGGACGCGGGGCCCGGTTCACGCTGTGGATGCCGGACCGCGCGCTCTGATACCGCGGTGCCGCGGGAGGGTGGTGCCGGCTTTCGGAATCGAACCGAAGACCTTCCGCTTACAAGGCGGGTGCTCTACCAACTGAGCTAAGCCGGCGTGCCGTGAGGATTGTAGGAGGGGTGCCTGGGCGGCGCGCACTGCGCCGCTGTCTGCGGCCGGCGCTGCTTTTACTTGACGCGCTTGAGCGAGGGACGGCCGCTACCGGGCGGCTCGGGCGGCGTGGGCTCGTCTTCGTCGGCCGCGCGTGCGCCCTCGTCCCCGGGCGACGGATCTGCGGCCGGCGTCTCGGCCAGCCGGAGGCCGCGAGGCGCGGCCGCGGCCTCTGCAGCACTGCTGTTGCCCTCGGTGGGCGGGGGGGGCTCCGCGCCGCCGACCGGCGGCGCGGGAAAGGCCATGCCCTGCCCGTTCTCGCGCGCGTAGATGGCGATCACGTGGTCGATCGGCACGACGATCTCGCGGGCGGTGCCGCCGAAGCGCGCCTTGAAGCTGATGAAGTCGTTGCCGAGCTGCAGGCCGCTGGTAGCCTCGAAGCTGGCGTTCAGCACGATCTCGTTGTTCTTGACGTATTCGGCCGGCACCTGCACCGAGCCGTCCACGTACACCGCGAGATAGGGCGTGAAGCCGTTGTCGGTGCACCAGTCGTGCAGCGCGCGGATCAGGTAGGGGCGCGTCGAGGCGCCCTGCGTGTCCGGCGTGACGGGGATCGTCATCGTGGCGCTCCTGCCTGCCGCGCGATCTACTTGCGCATCACCTTCTCGGACGGCGTCAGCGCCTCGATGTAGGCCGGGCGCGAGAAGATGCGCTCGGCGTACTTCAGCAGCGGCAGCGCGTTCTTCGACAGGTCGATTGCGTAGTAGTCCAGGCGCCACAGCAGCGGCGCGATCGCGACGTCGAGCATCGAGAAGTCGTCGCCGAGCATGTACTTGTTCTTCAGGAAGATCGGCGCGAGCTGCGTGAGGCGATCGCGGATCTGGCTGCGCGCCTTCTCGAGCTGCTTGTCGGTGGCCTTCACGCCGCTGCGGCCTTCGAGCAGGTTCACGTGCGCGAACAGTTCCTTCTCGAAATTGAACAGGAACAGCCGCACGCGCGCACGCGCCACCGGGTCGCCCGGCATCAACTGCGGGTGCGGGAAGCGCTCGTCGATGTACTCGTTGATGATGTGCGACTCGTACAGGATGAGGTCCCGTTCGACGAGGATGGGCACCTCGTTGTACGGGTTCATCAGCGCGATGTCTTCGGGTTTCGCGAACAGGTCGACATCGCGGATCTCGAAATCCATGCCCTTCTCGAACAGCACGAAACGGCAGCGGTGCGAGTAGGGGTCGGTCGTTCCGGAGTAAAGCACCATCATGGCGGCGGGCTCCTAGGTTCTTCGGGGGCCATCAGAAAAAACGCAAGCGGAGCGGATGCATGCATCCCGCTCCGCTCACGCCGTCACAGACCGATGGGCGCCTGCTGCGCCCCGGCCTGCGGGTCACTTACTTCACATCTTTCCAGTAGGCCGCATTCAGCCGCCAGGCGATGATGGTGAACACGCCGAGGAACAGCAGCACCCACACGCCGAGTCGCTTGCGCTGGTTCTGCGCCGGCTCACCCATCCATTGCAGGTAAGCCACCAGGTCGCCGACGGCGTCGTCGTAGGCCAGCGGGCTCAGCTTGCCGGGGGTCAGTTGCTCGTAGCCAGCGAAGCGGTGCAGCTTCTTGCTGGCGTCGTGCGGATCGGCTTCCTCGACGAACTTCGCGGTCCGCTGTCCCTGCAGTTCCCACAGCACGTGCGGCATGCCGACGCTCGGGAAGACCATGTTGTTCCAGCCGGTGGCCTTGGTGTCGTCGCGGTAGTAGCTGCGCAGGTAGGTGTACAGGTAGTCGGCACCCGATCCACCCGCACCGGCCCGCGACCGCGCGATCACGGTCAGATCAGGCGGCACGCCGCCGAACCATTCCTTGGCGTGCTTGGGATCGAGTGCGATCTTCATCGTCTCGCCGACCTTGTCGGTCGCGAACAGCAGGTTGCCCTTGATCTGCGCTTCGCTCAGGCCGATCTCCTGCAGCCGGTTGTAGCGCATGTAGGCAGCCGAGTGGCAGTTGAGGCAGTAGTTGACGAACAGCTTGGCGCCATGCTGCAGCGACGCCACGTCGGTCATCTTGTTCTGGGGGAACTTGTCCCAGGCGATGCCGCCTTCGGACGCGCGGGCCGTGCCGGCGAAGGCACATGCGGCCAGCAGCAGGGCGATCAGCTTCTTCATGTTCTCGGGCTCCTGCAGGCTCAGTGGGCGGCGAAGGTCACGCGATCGGGCACCGGCTTGAACGTGCCGAGCTGGCTCCACCACGGCATCAGCAGGAAGAAGCCGAAGTAGAACAGCGTGCCGATCTGCGACACCAGCGTGCCGATGTCGGTCGGCGCCTGGATGCCCAGGTAGCCGAGGATGAAGAAGAACAGCACGAACAGGCCGTAGACGTACTTGTGCCAGTCCGGGCGGTAGCGGATCGACTTGACCGGGCTGTGGTCCAGCCAGGGCAGGAAGAACAGGATCACGACCGCACCGCCCATCACGACCACGCCCCAGAACTTGGCGTCGAAGGTCTTCAGCAGCGCGATCGCGACGAGCCCGCCGACCAGCACGGCAATCTTCGCGCCGCCGCCGAACTTGCCCTTGAGCACCGCCAGTACCGCGCCGGCGGCGATCAGCACCGCGAGCACATTGACCATGAAGTCGGTGGTCGCGCGCAGCATCGAGTAGTACGGTGTGAAGTACCACACCGGAGCGATGTGCGCCGGGGTCTTCAGGGGGTCGGCCGGGATGAAGTTGTTGTACTCGAGGAAGTAGCCGCCGAACTCGGGCGCGAAGAAGATGATCGCGCTGAAGATCATCAGGAACACGCTGACGCCCAGGATGTCGTGCACCGTGTAGTACGGATGGAAGGGGATGCCGTCCATCGGCGTGCCGTTCGGCCACTTCTTCTGCTTGATCTCCACACCGTCGGGGTTGTTCGAGCCGACCTCGTGCAGCGCGATGATGTGCGCGGCCACCAGGCCCAGCAGCACCAGCGGCACCGCGATGACGTGGAAGCTGAAGAAGCGATTCAGCGTGGCGTCGCTCACCACGTAGTCGCCGCGGATCAGCAGCGCCAGATCCGGGCCGACGAAGGGCACGGCGGCGAACAGGTTGACGATCACCTGGGCGCCCCAGTACGACATCTGGCCCCAGGGCAGCAGGTAGCCCATGAAGGCCTCGGCCATCAGGCACAGGAAGATCGCGCAGCCGAAGATCCACACCAGCTCGCGCGGCTTGCGGTAGCTGCCGTACATGAGGCCGCGGAACATGTGCAGATAGACCACGACGAAGAAGGCCGAGGCACCGGTGGAGTGCATGTAGCGCACCAGCCAGCCCCAGGGCACGTCGCGCATGATGTACTCGACCGACGCGAAGGCCAGGCTGGCGTCGGGCTTGTAGTTCATCACCAGGAAGATGCCGGTGACGATCTGGATCACCAGCACCAGCATCGCCAGCGAACCGAAGAAGTACCAGAAGTTGAAGTTCTTCGGCGCGTAGTACTCGGAAAGATGCTCTTTGTAGAGCTTGGTCGCCGGGAAGCGGTTGTCGACCCAGGTCATCAGCTTCTGCGCCACGGGCGCGTCGGCAGGGGCAGTCTTGAATTCGGCCATGGTGTCCTCGCGCTGCTCAGGCCTTGGCCTCGCCGATCAGCAGCTTGCTGTCGGTCAGGAAGGTGTAGGGGGGCACCTCGAGGTTGTCCGGCGCCGGCTTGTTCTTGAACACCCGCCCGGCCATGTCGAAGGTCGAGCCGTGGCAGGGGCAGAGGAAACCGCCCTGCCAGTCGTCCGGCAGCGAGGGTTGCGGACCGGCCACCAGGCGATCCGACGGCGAACAGCCCAGATGCGAGCAGATGCCGACGACGACCAGGATCTCCGGCTTGATCGAGCGCCACTCGTTGCGGGTGGTCTCCATCGGCGTGACCTCGGCCGGCTTGCGCTCGGACTTCGGGTCGGCCACCAGCGCGTCGGTCTTCTTCAGCGACTCCAGCTGTTCCGGCGTGCGGCGCAGGATCCAGACCGGCTTGCCGCGCCACTCGACCGTCATCTTCTCGCCCGGCTTGAGCGCGCTGATGTCGGCCTCCACCGCGGCGCCGGCGGCGCGGGCGCGCTCCGACGGCTGGAAGGTGGAGACGAAGGGCACCGCGGTCGCGATGCCGCCGACGGCGCCGGCGCAGGACGAGGCGATCAGCCAGGTCCGCTTGCTGTGATCGACTTGCTGCTCACTCATGGAATTCCTTGGGCTAGCGCTTTGATTCTTGAACAACCATCGATTCTAATCGACAGACTGCTCCGTTCCGAGGCCGGATCGGCATCGAAGATTCCAGCAAGCCGTGCGCCAGCTCGGCTTGACTTGCCGCAAACCTCGGGAATACTCGCTCACGACAGGCGCCGGACACCCCGGTCGACCATCATTACTACCTTCAGGAGGCTGTGCATGTCGTTCTTCAGCGAGTTCAAGGAGTTTGCCGTCAAGGGCAATGTGATCGACCTGGCCGTTGGCGTGATCATCGGCGGCGCCTTCGGCAAGATCGTCGACTCGATCGTCGGCGACCTGATCATGCCGATCGTCAGCAAGCTGTTCGGCGGCCTCGACTTCTCGAATTACTACGTCGGACTGGCAGGGCAGGCCGCCGGACTGCCGCTCGCGGAGGCCAAGAAGGCCGGCGCGGTCTTCGCCTATGGCAACTTCATCACGGTGGCGCTGAACTTCGCGATCCTCGCCTTCATCATTTTCCTGATGATCAAGCAGATCAACCGACTGAAGAAGGACGAACCGGCCGCCCCGCCTGCGCCCCCCGCCGAGGACATCGTGCTGTTGCGCGAGATCCGCGATGCCCTGAAGAAGTGACCCGCCTGCGGGCGCGCTGCCGGGGCACCGGCCCGCCCGCCTCCTTGCCGACCCTGTGAACGCCGCCCCCAACGTCCAGGCCGCATTGAATGCGGCATGCCTGCGCATCCAGGCCACCGTCACGGCCGCCGCCGAACGACTGGTGGAGACGCTCGCGTCGCAGTCGGCCTCGTTCGCCAGCATCACGACCCGCCAGCTGATGGCGAGCACGCAGTTCGACCTGCGCCGCAAGCTGCCCGACTTCACCCTGGTCTTCAGCGCCGGCCTGCGTGACCGCGTGCTCGAGGCCGCCGAGCCGCGCAGCTCGACCCGCTCGCTGGCCACCACCTCGTGGGAGTCGCTGAGCCTGGTCGGCGACGACGAGGTGGACGAGCGCGTCTCGGCCGAGCGCCTGAGCATGCAGATCGTGCACGAGTGCGAGTGGGAGATGCGCGAGCTCGACGGCTACATGGCCGCCCTGCTGCGCCACGGCGAACCCGACCCCGATCGCAACCCGCTGCGCCCCGAGATCATCGGCCGTGCGCTGCGCCGCGCGATCCACGCCGTGAACGACGATCCGGCCTCGCACCGGCTGCTCGCCACCGAGTTCGGCCGCTCGCTGGCCACGGCGATGCGGGCCTGCTACGCCGGCATCATCGCCGACCTGCAGGCGCGCGGCGTCAGCCCGATCGGCCTGGCCGTGAAGACGGTGCAGGGTCCCGGCAACGACCTGCCACGCGAGGTGCTGCGCGAGAACTCCGGCTACCAGACCTCGGGCTTCCATGGCTCGGCCTTCCAGGCCTCGGCACGCGACCTGGTCCAGGCCGAGCAGATGCTGCAGACGCTGTTTGGCATCGCGCTGCCCCAGGCGCTGCAGGCGGCCTCGGGGGCCGGCGCGCTGGGCCTGCCTTCCGGACCGGGCGCGCCGTCCGGGTTCGGCAGCAGCCGGTCGGGGAGCAGCACCGGCAGCCGCGGCTATGGCGGCACCGGGAGCGGCTACGGAAGCCCCGGCGGCGGATCGGGCATGCCGGGCGGCGGCTACGGCGGCGGATCGGGCTCGGGGGCCGGCGGCCGCGCCACCGGCCCGGGCACCTCGTCCGAGCATTCGTCGGGCACGGCCTACAACAACGATGCGCAGATGCTCGACATCCTGCGCCGCCTGGTGGTCGTGAACGCCACGGCCGGCGAGACGGCCGGCCTCGGCGCCGACCCACGGGGGGGCGCCCCCCTCCCCGCCGGCAGTTCGCGCCCCGGCCCCTTGTCCGGCGTCTCGGGGCCCTCCGGCATCACGCCGCTGGCGGGCCTGATGGCGGTGAACGTGATCCGCCAGCACCGCGACGAGCTGATGCGGGCCTCGTCCGGCACGCTCGACCACATGGTGATCGACGTGGTCGGCGCACTGTTCGACCAGGTGCTGTCGGACAGCAAGGTGCCGCCGCAGATGGCGCGCCAGATCGCACGGCTGCAGCTGCCGGTACTGCGCGCGGCGCTGAAGGACGTGGGCTTCTTCAGCTCGCGGCGCCACCCGGTGCGGCGTTTCGTGAACCGCATCGCCTCGCTGGCGGCGGCCTACGAGGACCTCGACCAGGGCCCCGGCAAGGACTTCATCGAGCGCGTGCGCGCGTTGGTGCAGGAGATCGTCGAGGGCGACTTCGACCAGATGGACCTGTACGAGTCCAAGCTGCAGGCGATCGAGGCGCTGGTGCAGGAGCAGAGCGCGCGCGATGTCGGCACGCATGCGACGGCCGCCACGCTGCTCGACAACAAGGAAACGCAGCTGCGCATCCAGCAGCGCTACATGCGCGAGCTCAAGTCGCACCTGGAGCCGGTTGCCCTGCCCGGCTTCGTGCGCGACTTCCTGGCGCAGGTGTGGAGCCAGGTGCAGGTGCAGGCGGCCGGCCCGTTCGGTTCGCCCGAGCTGGCGCAGCGCGCCAACCGCGCAGCGCGCGAGCTGGCGCTCAGCGTGCAGCCCAAGGGCGAGCCGCAGCTGCGCAAGCATTTTCTGATGGCGCTGCCGCAGCTGATGAAGGACCTCAACGAGGGCCTGGAGCTGATCCGCTGGCCGGAGCCCGCCAAGAAGGACTTCTTCGGCAAGCTGCTGCCCGAGCACGCCGCGTCGCTGAAGACCGCGCCGCCGACTGACTTCGAGCAGCGCCAGCTCAAGCACTACCTCGACCAGGTCGAGAAGGTCTCGATCCCCACCGCCGACGAGCTCGCGCCGAGCGCGCATGCCGAACTGCCGCCGCCGCAGGAACATGCCGCGCCGCTGACCTTCTCGGCCGAGGAGGCCGAGAAGATCGGCCTGGTCGACGAGAACGCAGTCGACTGGGACGGCCAGGTGGACATCGACCTCGGCGAGGGCGGTCCGTCCGCCGAGGCGGAGGCCGGCGAGGTCGATGTGGTGCTGGAGGCCCTGGCGCCCGAGCCCGCCGAGCCGACGCACGGCCCGCAGCTGATCCACCACCTGCAGACCGGCATCGCCTACCGCATGCACGTGGAGGGCCGCTGGCAGCGCGTGCGCCTGAACTGGATCAGCCCGGGCCGGGCCTTCTTCGTGTTCACCCACGGCAAGGCCCACCAGAAGACGATCTCGATGACCTCGCGCATGCTCACCCGCATGTGCGACACCGAGCGCTTCCGCGCCTTCGAACAGGCCGAGCTGATCGAGCGCGCGACGGCGCGCGCCCGCAAGCAGCTGGCGCAGCTGGGCGGTGCGGCCCCGCGCAGCACGGCGACCAGCAGCCGTCTCTGAGGCGCCCGGCGGTCAGCCAGCCGCGAGGCGGCGCGCCATCTGGCCGGCGGCGATCAGGCTGGACGGGTCGGCGCGGCCACTGCCCGCCCGATCGAACGCCGTGCCGTGATCGGGGCTGGTGCGCACGAAGGGCAGTCCCAGCGTCACGTTGACGCCGCGCTCGACCCCGAGGTACTTCACCGGGATCAGCCCTTGGTCGTGGTACATCGCCACCACGATGTCGAACTCGCCCGGGTGGTCGGCCGTGTGGCGGGCGCGCATGAACACGGTGTCGGGTGCGAACGGCCCGCGTGCGTCGATGCCCTCGCGGCACGCCGCCTCGATGGCCGGCGCGATGACGCGCAGTTCCTCGTCGCCGAACAAGCCGCCCTCGCCCGCGTGCGGGTTGAGTCCGGCCACGGCGATGCGAGGCGCCGCCTGGCCCCAGCGCCGCGCTGCGGCGTGCGCGATGCGCAGCGTCTCGAGCACCGACGCCGTGCTCACCGCGTCGATCGCCCGGCGCAACGAGACGTGGATGCTGACCAGCACGGTCTTGAGTTCGTCGTTCGCGAGCATCATGCGCACCGGCCCGGCGCCGGCCTCGGCCTGCAGCAGCTCGGTGTGCCCCGGGTAGGGCTCACCGGCGGCGGCCAGCGCCTCCTTGTGGATCGGCGCGGTGACGATCGCCGCCACCTCGCCGGCCTGCGCCAGCGCCACGGCGTGCCGGATGCAGACCGC